>CAZCPH010000294.1:0-4578 GCA_964500105.1 uncultured Mariniphaga sp.
GATGGAATCCAGTCCGGCAAACAGTGAAACCAGCCGGTCGAAACCAAAAGCAATTCCTGCATGTGGCGGTGCTCCGTATTTAAAGGCATTCATCAGAAATCCGAACTGTGCCCTGGCCTGTTCCTGTGTAAAACCAAGAATATCAAACATTTTGGCCTGCAACTCTGAGTCATAAATTCGCACCGAGCCACCACCAATTTCCACACCGTTAATTACCAAATCGTAAGCATTGGCGCGCACTTTACCGGGACTGGAGTCGAGTAATGCAATGTCTTCGGGTTTTGGCGAGGTAAACGGGTGGTGCATGGCAAAAAACCTTTTGCTCTCTTCGTCCCATTCCAGCAAGGGGAAATCGACCACCCAAAGGGGTTGAAAAGCACCTTTTTCCCGCAATCCGAGGCGATTGCCCATTTCAAGGCGCAACGTGCCAAGTGCACCGATGGTGGATTCTTTTTCACCGGAAAGCACAAGAATTAAATCTCCGGGTTCGGCTGCAAGCTGTTCTGCCCAGGTTTTTAAGTCTTCTTCTGAATAAAATTTATCGACAGACGACTTGAAACTTCCGTCTTCGTTGTATTTCACATAAACCAAACCTTTGGCGCCAATTTGCGGACGTTTCACCCAATCGGTCAGTTCATCAAGTTGTTTCCGGGAGTATTCGGCGCAGCCTTTGGCACAAATGGCGCCGATGTATTCTGCCGAGTCGAAGATGCTGAATCCTTTTCCCTGAGCCAATTCTGTAATGTCGTGCAACAACATCTCAAACCGGATGTCGGGTTTGTCGGAACCATATTTTTCCATGGCGGTGGAGTAGGGCATGCGTGGAAAATCAGCCACTTCAATATCCAGAACTTCCTTAAAAGCATATTTGGTGAGCCCTTCAAAAGTATTCAGAACATCTTCTTGTTCCACAAACGACATTTCGCAGTCAATCTGGGTAAATTCAGGCTGACGGTCGGCACGCAGGTCTTCATCCCTGAAACATTTTACAATCTGAAAATATTTGTCGAACCCGGCTACCATCAGCAGTTGCTTAAAAATTTGCGGAGATTGCGGAAGGGCGTAAAACTGGCCGGGATTCATGCGCGAGGGAACAACAAAATCGCGGGCACCTTCTGGTGTTGATTTGATGAGCACGGGTGTTTCGGTTTCAATAAACCCGTTTTCAGTCAGGTAATTTCGCACTGCATGGGCCATTTGTGCACGCAGTTCGAGGTTTTTACGCACAGCGCTTCTTCTTAAATCGAGGTAACGGTATTTCATGCGCAAATCGTCACCACCATCGGTATCGTCCTGAATGGTGAACGGAGGAACCACAGACGGACTCAGAACTTTTAATTCGGAAAGTTCAATTTCAATATCTCCGGTTGCAATATTGGTGTTTTTACTCGAACGTTCGCGAACGGTGCCGGTGGCCTGAATCACAAACTCACGTCCCAGTTGTTCAAGCACTTCCGTTACTTCTTTCGGAGTGTTTTCATCTGCAACCAGTTGGGTAATGCCGTAACGGTCGCGCAAATCGATAAACGACATGGCGCCCAGATCCCTGACACGTTGCACCCAGCCGGCAAGTGTTATTGTTTGTCCGATATGTTCTGCTCTTAATTCCCCACAAGTATGCGTTCTGTACATGATACCTTTTTTTAGATTTGGTTGCGAAAATAAGAAGATTTTAGCAATTTCACCGCTTCAAGCTGAGATATATGATAGAGCCGTTTAGCGACGAATATTTTATGAAAAAAGCCTTTGCCGAAGCGGTTCAGGCTTTCGACGAAGGAGAAATTCCGGTGGGTGCTGTGGTGGTGGCCAACAACAAAATTATTGCACGCGCACACAATTTAACCGAAACCCTGAATGATGTTACTGCTCACGCGGAAATGCAGGCCATAACAGCTGCCGCCAATTTGCTTGGCGGAAAATACCTGAATGACTGCACGCTGTATGTCACCCTCGAGCCTTGCTCCATGTGTGCCGGCGCGCTGGGCTGGGCTCAAACCGGCCGGATTGTTTACGGCGCATCCGACCCCAAACGCGGTTTCCGGAAATTTGCACCGAACACGCTGCATCCCAAAACCGAAATTGTGGGTGGCGTGCTGGAAACCGAATGTGGGGAATTGTTGCAGGAATTCTTCAGGAATAAGAGATAGCAGGTAAATTTTACAATTCTGGAATTCAATTCCAAAATTGTAAAAAATAATCTGTTCAAAAGGATTCAATATTGTCATTTCGAACGAAAGCTATTGAGGGAGAAATCTGTTGATCATCGAGATTTCTCCACATTCTTCGTCTCCCAAAAGGGATCTGCCGTGGGCATCACTTCGTGGGCTTTACGGGAAATGACAATTCATCTTAGACAATTTTCAATCCTTGACAGGATTTTATCTCACTCTGATTATTGCCCGACTTCCATCATCAAACTCCCTTTTCCCGCTGCATCAAACGCTTTCAGTTTTACCCTTCCGGTAACCGGAACCGGTTCTTTGTATATGGTGGAAGTTTTCGTCGGTTCCGTTCCGTCGGTGGTATAGCGAATGGTTAATCCGGGATAGGTTGAGTTGGCTACCAGATTTCCATTTTCAATTTTAGCTCCCGGCGCCGGCACACGGTAATTGAATCCGCCAAATATTCCCGCCATTCGGGGCAGCTCCTTTTGTGCCAGCGTGTTGGCAAAAACGTTCCAGCCTTTGTCCATTTCTGCTTCGCGTTGTGAACGGTTTGGTATGGTTTCCCAGTTTCGTTCCGGCGACCAGGCGCTTTCTGCAAAACCAATCATTTTGGGCAGAAGATAATATTCCAGCATTTTATCCCCTTTTATGGTTTCGCTCCATATTTGTGCCTGAACACCGGTGATGTTTGCTTTTGCTTCCGGATTCAGACGTTCAAGCTCTGCATACTCGGTTTCTATGTCGATTTCGCGGCCCATGGAGGTGTGGGTAGTGGTGTAAAACACATTGAACGGAGCTACCTGCCATGCATCGCGCGTGTTTACAAATCCGGGCCAGTAATGCCCCGGTTCGCGCGGGTCTTTATTGTACGCCAGGTCCAGATAGAAGCTGGAGACATTGCAGAGAATTACCGGATATCCGGCATTGGCCATTCTGTAGGCCAAATCGGTGTTGGCTCCCTGGTTGTTCCACACCAACGGATAAACCTGTTTTTCAACAAATTCAGGATTTGGAACGTATTTGCCTTCGCTGTCTTTCAGCAATGCCACTTCTTCCCATCCCGTAATTTTCAGATTTTTCGACCGTAGCATTTTTACAGCTTTTTCGAAGAAATAGGCTTGCAGGTTTTTGGGATCGGTAATTTCGGGCAGTGTTTTTAACAACTCGGCACACATGGGCGATTCTGACCATGCACCTTCGGCAACTTCATCGCCGCCTGTGTTGAAATATTCCGGTTCAACGCCTGCTTCATTATACATCGCAATAATGGCATCCACAACGGTTTCGTAAAATTTGTAAGTCGATTCGCGGGCCACGTTTACCACGTTGTCATCGTACCATTGTGCCGAAAGGTATTTCGACGTTTCTTCGGGGTCGATTAGCCTGAATTCGTTGGCTTTTTCCTCATCGCCCAGGGCCATGTACTTTTCATAGCGGGCTTCCATTGATTTAATGGCTGCGCGTGAGTGGCCGGGGAAATTTACTGCCGGAATAACATTCACATGCCGGGCTTGTGCGTATTTTAAAATTTCGATAAAATCTTCTTTGGTATAAAACCCACTGCCATAAGTCCCTTCAGCATGGGGAAAAGGTCCTGAACCATAGGAAGGGTGAAGTGCATTGGCGGCTTTTGTGGTGTGGCCGCGTTTTGCGCCAACTTCGGTCAGTTCGGGCAATTCATCAATTTCAATGCGCCAGCCTTCATCTTCGGTAAGGTAGAGCACAAAGTAATTTCCTTTGTAAAACGACAGGATGTCAATCATTTTTTTGATGGTCTCTTTGGTTTGAAAATTACGGCCAACGTCGATTTGCAATCCCCGGTAAGCGAATCTTGGCGCATCTTCAATCACGACCTCGTCAAAAACCACGTCAGCATTCACACCTCTGAAGACTTCCACCGGAAGCATGGAAATCAGGCTTTGAATACCGTAAAAAACACCTGCCGGGTCACTGCCTGTTATGCTGATTGATTTATCGGGTTTGATTTCCATCCGGTAAGCTTCTGCTGTTTTTTCGTTTACCGAAACGTTTCCGGTTGTGAGAAAAATGCTGTAGGGCGAAGCTTCATTTGCCTGTTCCACTGTGGGTTTGGCACCAATGAGTTTTCCCAGAAATTCAGAAATAAAACGGGCTTCATTTTCAAGTCCTTCGGTGTGCAAAATTCGCACGTAATCGTCGAAAACCACTTTATTGCCGGTGGTTTTGTAACTCACCGGACTGGGAACTACAGGTAATAATTCATCTTTTTCCAATAGCGAAAGATGTTGATTGTTGTTGAAATTCCACTCTGCTGTGGGAATGGGTTCGTAGTCGTTTTTGTGGCGGTTGGCCTGTTCGGGCCGGGTGAACGGCAAAATGGTATAATCGGTTACAGGTATCGTGTCGGTTTCATTCCCTTTTTTGTCGTAAAAAA
>CAZCPH010000295.1:0-4564 GCA_964500105.1 uncultured Mariniphaga sp.
GATAAAACCCAAACAGGGCACCGATGCCGCATTGGGTATGGCCATGGGGCACGTCATTCTGAAAGAGTTTTACCTTGAAAAACAGGTGCCTTATTTTGAAGAATATGCCCGGCAATATACCGATTTGCCTTTCCTGGTAAAAATTGAAAAGGAAAATGGGCGCTATGTAGCAGGAAGAGTTATCCGTGCCAGTGATTTGGATGGAGCGTTTTCAAAAGAGAAAAGTGCTGAATGGAAACCGGTATTAATCGATGAAAAATCCAACGAATTTGTCATTCCCAACGGAACAATCGGTTCACGCTGGGACCAAAGCCGGAAGTGGAACCTGGAACTCAAAAATGCGTTAACAGGAGAAGCTATTCAGCCCCAATTGTCAGTGATAGATAATGCTGACGAGGTGGTAGAACTTTCGCTGCCTTATTTTGGCGGCGAAACTTATAAACACGAACACTTCAATGCCAGCGCGCACAATGACATCATTACCCGTAAAGTACCTGTTAAAAAATCAGTTGATGGCGACTTTATTTATTGCACCGTTTTCGACCTGATGGTAGCCAACTATGGTATTTCACGCGGACTTGAAGATAAAAACTCTGCAGAAAAATACGATCAGGATTTACCCTACACACCTGCCTGGCAGGAGCATATTACCGGAGTTCCGGCAGCACAGATAATTTCTACAGCCCGGCAGTTTGCTGAAAATGCTGCAAAAACCAAAGGAAAATCGATGATTATTATTGGTGCCGGGGTCAATCACTGGTTTCATACCGATATGATTTACCGCAGCGCCATCAACATGCTGATGTTTTGCGGTTGCGTAGGACAATCGGGTGGGGGCTGGGCGCACTATGTAGGCCAGGAAAAAGTCCGTCCGCAAACCGGTTGGCTTCCGCTTGCCTTTGGCCTCGACTGGAATCGCCCGCCAAGGCAGATGAATACCACATCATTCTTTTACATGCACACCGACCAGTGGCGTTACGAAAAAGTGGGCCTGACAGAATTGATTTCACCCCTGGCAAACAAGGATGAATGGAGTTCCAAATCGATGATTGACTGCAATGTGAAAGCTGAACGAATGGGCTGGTTGCCGTCAAGTCCGCAACTGAGCGACAATCCCATTGAACTGGCCCGACAGGCTGAAAAAGAAAATAAAAACGCCGAAACGTTTATAACTGAGAAACTGAAAAGCGGCGAACTCTCAATTGCTGCAGAGGATCCGGATAATCCCAAAAACTTTCCACGAAATCTTTTCGTGTGGCGGTCCAATTTGCTGGGGTCAAGCGCCAAGGGAATGGAATACTTTATGAAACACCTGCTTGGAGCACAAAACAGTGTGTTTGGTGATGATTTAAAAAATAATGGGCAACAACTTCCGCAGGAAGTGAAGTGGCACGACCAGGCGCCCGAAGGTAAACTCGACCTTTTGGTAACGCTCGATTACCGCATGTCAACCACCACGCTGCATTCCGATATTATTCTACCTGCAGCTACCTGGTACGAAAAAAATGACCTGAGTACTTCCGACATGCACCCGTTTATCCACCCGTTTTCCAAAGCAGTGGATCCGGTTTGGGAAGCCCGTTCCGACTGGGAGATTTTTAAAGGTCTGGCTGAGCGGTTTTCGGAACTGACCGAAAATCATCTCGGAAAGGAAAAAGACATTGTATTGCTTCCGTTACAGCACGACTCGCCCATGGAACTTTCGGAAACAGCACATGCCGAAGACTGGAAGGAAACCGGGGCGGAACTGAAACCGGGTAAAAATATGTCGAAAATTATTGAGGTTGTTCGCAATTATCCCGAAACATTCCATCGTTATACCACCCTTGGGCCACTGATGGAAAAAGCAGGGAACGGTGGAAAAGGAATCAACTGGAATACCGAAAAAGAGGTTGAATTTCTTAAATTGCTCAATAAAAAATCTGACAACGAAGGAGAAACCAGAGGGCTTGCAAAAATTGAAACCGACATTCATGCTGCAGAAACTATTCTGACGCTTGCACCCGAAACCAACGGACAGGTTGCGCTAAAAGCCTGGGAGGCCCTTTCAAAAACAACCGGGCGCGATCACCGGCATCTTGCAGAAACCCGTGAAGACGAAAAAATCAGGTTCAGAGACCTGTTGGCTCAACCGCGAAAAATCATCACTTCGCCCATCTGGAGTGGTGTCGATTCAGAAGAGGTTTCATACAACGCCGGTTATACCAACGTGCATGAACTGATTCCGTGGCGAACACTTACCGGCCGGCAGACAACTTATCAGGATCATCCCTGGATGATTGCGTTCGGAGAAAATATGGTGTGTTACAAACCGCCCATCAATACCAAGTCGGTGCAACAGGTTATGGGGAAACTGGATAAATCAGACGACTATCTGGTTATCAACATGATGACGCCGCACAACAAATGGACGATTCACTCGTCGTGGTCGGACAACCTGCTGATGCTTACCCTGGGACGCGGAGGTCCCGTGGTTTGGATGAGCGAAAAAGATGCGGCCAAAATCAACCTTAAAGACAACGACTGGGTGGAAGTGTTCAATGCAAACGGCGCATCTGTGGCGCGGTTGATTGTGTCGCAAAGGGTTCCGGAGAATGCACTGATTATGTACCACAACCAGGAACGTACGGTGAATATGCCTGTGAATCAAATTAACGGCAATCGGGGGGGAGTGCATAATTCTGTGGAACGCATCAGCCTGAAACCCACGCATATGATTGGCGGCTATGCCCAGTTGAGTTACGGATTCAACTACTATGGAACCATTGGGTCGAACCGCGATGAGTTTGTAATTATCCGGAAATTAAGCAAAGGACGAAGCGTCCGATGAAACGACCATGACAGATTATGCCACAAACAAGCATGATTAAAATGATGGGAGTTCCATCTCATACCTTTGAAGACAGACAATTTTAATGAGATGAAAACTAAAAAATCAGAAGTTATGCAAATACGAGCACAAATAGCCATGGTTCTGAATCTGGACAAATGCATCGGATGCCACACCTGTTCGGTAACCTGCAAAAATGTCTGGACATCGCGTAAAGGAATGGAATACGCGTGGTTTAACAATGTGGAAACAAAACCCGGAATTGGTTACCCCGACGAATGGGAAAACCAGGAGAGATGGAAAGGCGGTTGGAAACTCGATAAAGAGAAGCTTAAGCCACGTATGGGGAATAAAAGCGGCATCATGAAAAATATTTTTGCCAATCCGAATATGCCGCTCATTGATGATTATTACGAGCCGTTTACTTTTAACTATTCGATTCTGCATAAAGGCTCCAAATTTAAAACCCCACCGTCTGCCAAACCTTATTCCATTTTAACCGGAAAGCCGATGGAAAAAATCGAAAAATCGGCGAACTGGGAAGACAACCTGGGCGGAAGTTTCGAAAACCGAAGCCGCGAAACGAATTTTGAGGAGGTGCAAAAGGAAATTTACGGGGAATTTGAAAATTCCTTTATGATGTATTTGCCGCGCCTGTGCGAGCATTGCCTGAATCCAACCTGTGTGGCTGCCTGTCCGTCGGGTGCTATTTATAAGCGTGAGGAGGACGGGATAGTGCTGATAGACCAAAGTAGGTGCCGGGGTTGGAGGCAATGTGTAAGCGCCTGTCCGTATAAAAAAATATACTTTAACTGGGAAACACAGAAATCGGAAAAATGTACGTTCTGCTACCCGAAAATTGAAGTGGGTGAACCCACCATTTGCAGTGAATCGTGCGTAGGCCGGATTCGTTACATTGGCGTTCTTTTATACGATGCCGATAAAATTCAGAAGGCAGCTGCGAGTCAAAATGAAACCGACTTATACGGTGAACACCTTAACTTATTTCTGAATCCGCACGATCCGGAGATTATTAAAGAGGCCGAAAAACAAGGCATCGCACACAATATACTCGAAGCAGCAAAAAAATCACCGGTTTACAAAATGGCTATCGACTGGAAAGTGGCTTTCCCGTTGCATCCCGAATACCGCACTTTGCCAATGGTTTGGTACGTTCCGCCTTTATCGCCGGTAGTGAATGCTGCCGAAAGCGGGAAAATCGGTATCAACGGCATGCTGCCCGATGTGGACGATTTAAGAATTCCGAATAAATACCTGGCCAATATGTTTACAGCGGGCGACGAAGCTCCTGTAAAAGATGCCCTGAAACGGATGCTCGCCATGCGGGCATATATGCGCAGTAAAACAGTTGATAATGAACTGAATACTGTGGTTTTGGAAAACACCGGCCTCACTCCCGGTGAAACCGAAAAAATGTATGAACTGATGGCCATTGCCAATTATGAAGACCGGTATGTGATTCCTACATCGCATCGCGAATATGCAAAAGATGCGTTTGGGTACAAAGCTTCGTGCGGTTTTTCTGACGATGGCGGTTGCGGAAACGAGAAGTTTAAAAACCTGTTTGGAGGAATGTAAGATGCTAAAAACGTATAAAATTTTATCGCTACTGCTTTCCTATCCCGTTGCTGAGTTGCAACAGTTTCTCACTGAAGTTGGTGCTGAATTAAAAAATGAAGGTAAAATCCCAAAAGATTTTAAAACAGTATCTCA
>CAZCPH010000296.1:0-676 GCA_964500105.1 uncultured Mariniphaga sp.
GAAAACATTGGAAAAGACGGAATTACCGCCAACCAGACCGGCTACCCAGTCGTTGGGAATAATGCCAGCCATTGCTGTATCGTCGTGTGTGGAACCGAGCAAAAATCCGGCAGCCAAAACTCCGATAGCCAGCAGCGGCATAATTTGCTTGGTGAAATCCCATGCCGAAATGGTCCATTCCTTATTGTCCTGGTCTCGTTTGTCGATTAAGGTTATAATACTTAGTCCGGCAATGGCAACCACCATGGGAATAAGCGGCGATGCACTTAAAAAAGCCGAAACTGCAGTGGCCAAAGTTGCGAGCAGAACATGCTGCCACCTGATTTTCAAAATGGCAATTAAGGAATAAACAAGTACCAGTCCGAATGCAGAAGTAATGTACCATTTGTTGGCCCAAATCCAATACCAGGCACCATCGGTAACTCCATCACCCGGTTTTCCCCAGTTGGCAAATACTAGTATAAGTACCAGGGTAAAAAAATGCAACGCTGTTTGCCACATGGGGCGTTTTTCAGGTACATCCGGAAAATTCAGTTGTTCTTCATTTTTTACTTTTTCCTCTTTTCGGTAAATGAACGCCATGGCTGAACCGATTACCACGGCAAAAACAACTGCACCGATAACGCGGGCAACGCCCATCTCAAAGCCTAAAATACGGGCTGTGAGGATAATAGCG
>CAZCPH010000296.1:686-4550 GCA_964500105.1 uncultured Mariniphaga sp.
GATGGCCAGAATGTTGATGGCCGGACCGGAATACAAAAAAGCAATGGCAGGCCCCAAACCTGCGCCACGCTTGTGAATACTCGAAAACAAAGGCAGAATGGTGCAACTGCACACTGCCAGAATGGTTCCCGAAACCGAGGCAACCGTATAGGCAACCCACTTTTTTGCTTTGGCTCCAAAATACTTCATCACGGCACCCTGGCTCACAAAAACGGCAATAACGCCCGCAATAAAAAATGCCGGAAGCAAACATAAAATAACGTGTTCCTGTGCATACCATCTGGCCAAATCGAACATGGCCATTATGGCTTCGGTAAACCGTGCGTTTTCGAGGGGCATAAAAAAGGCAAACACAAAGACGGCAACAATCCAACCTAATATTTTTATCTCTTTTTTCCAGTCCATACCAATCTTCAGGGTTTTATCTTCTCAAATAATCCCAGCAGCTTGGCATTCAGCGTATTCTTAATCTCCTCTTCGTTTTCGCCAATGGGTTTTACCGGAATCAAATCCATCACTTCTTCTGGGTTTAAGCCTGATTTGTAATACAATTTAATGGCATTTTTCAACGTAGTACGGATGGTTTTCGCAGCTTCTTCTTTCGAAAGGCCGGTTTTTTCACCAATGGCCTCCAGCTCCTGCCACTGAAACCAGAAATAAGTGGGCAACATTCCTGAGATGATGGCATATCCTTCAAGTTTTTGTTCATCGGTTTCGAAGGTTTTGCCCAGCGGTTTAAAGAGCTTTTTCAGCTGCTTTTTCTTCTTTTTCAGCATCCCGGGATGAAACGCTACCGGATTGTATCCAGCATTGATATAAGAAGTTGCGTTGGGTATCATTCGCATAATGTTGGCGGTTTTTACGTTCGACGCAATTTTTTCGATAGTAATCTTTGGCGCCAGTGATACCACAACAGTCTTTTCGTTTATCATACCGGCAATCTTTTCAAGCGTTTCCATTACCACCGGCGGATGAACCGCCAGAATAACAACATCGTTTTTTGCCGCTTCCTCCGGAGTGTCAACCGAATCGATTTGAGGATACGCATTTTTTAACGCCTCCAGCGTTTCCCGATTGTGGTCATACACCTTCACCGTTTTAAATTTAACGGTTTTGTTTTTAAATCCTTCGAGGAAAATTCTTGTAACTCTGCCTCCTCCAATAAATCCTATTGCTGTTGTTTTCATAAATGCTTTATTTTTTTTGATGAATTCAATATCAGTTTACAAAGAATAGTATAACCATGTAGTAAATGCCCACTCCGATAAAAAGAACCGCAATTACCCGTCTGAACCATTTTTCGAAGGTTTTCATCCGGTTGTAGAGTTTACCGATTTTGCCCACGCTGAATGCGATGAGCCAGGCGAAAATGATTACCGGAATTCCGGTTGCTAAAGCAAACACAACCGGCAAATATAGTCCACCTGCACTGCTAATGGTCATGGGAATGAGCATTCCGAAATAGAGCACACCACTGTAGGGACAAAAGGCCAGGGCAAAAACAATTCCCAGCAGAAGAACTCCCCAAAAACCGCCTTTGGAAGAATTTTCCATTTTTTCTGTTAACGACCCGACACCAGGGATATTCAGGTTAATAACACCCAGCATAAAAAGTCCGATGATTATGAGCAGCGGGCCGATGATTTTTTCGCCCCACACCTGCAAAAACCCGGAAATCTGAAACTGACTGGCGCCAAAAAAGAAAATTAATCCGATAAATGTATAAGAAATACCGCGACCAAGGGTGTAAATCAAACCGTTGTAAAACACACGCCGCTGACTTTGAATGTCTTTGCTAATGTACCCAATAGCTGTGATATTTGTAGCCAGCGGGCACGGACTGATGGCGGTCATCAGTCCCAATATAAAAGCCGACAACAACGGAAGTTGCGTGTTTTCAAAAAAGTGGTGCAGCACTTCCATAACATCGCTTTATTTAAGAGATTCTACTGTCTCTTTAATTTTGGCTTTAAGCTTTTGAGGCTCTCTAACTGCATACATAAACCCGTCGGTGGTGATATCGACTTTTTTACTGCCTTTTACAAACAAAAGCGACTGCCCGCCTACTTCGAGGCTTTTTGCCAGTTCTTCATTTTCTTTATTTTCGAGATTGACAGGCTGTAACTGAATCTTGTTTCCGTACAATTCCTGCAACGATTCAGCGGTAACTTTCTCAACGGTTTTGCAGGTCACACAACGCCGCGAAGTATGAAAATAATAAGCTTTTATTGCCGATTCATTTCCTTCATCGGCCATTGCCAGCATTTCGGCGGAATTGCCGGCCTGTGCGGTTTGATTGCAACACTGTGCTTTTGTTGTAAGAATACCTGCAACAAAAACCAGGCTTAAAAGTATAATCAATTTTTTCATGATTGATGGTATTTATTTGGTTATTAGATTTTTAATTTCATCTACACCGGGCACGCGGCCTTTTACCAAAACTTTTCCGTCAACAACAAGCGCAGGAGTTGTCATAACGCCAAATTGCATTATCTGAAAAATATCTTCCACTTTCGTTACAGTTGCATCTATACCAGCAGCCGCTACTGCCTCAACGGCAGCTTGTTCGAGTTTTTTGCACTTCGGACAACCCGTTCCCAAAACTTTTATCTCCATGCTGTACTATTTTAATATTTCGCTGTTCGCAAAAATACGAACATCCTGGAAATAAAAACAGGTTTTTCAACATATTTTTTAAAAAGGGTTACCTGAACCTGTAATCGCCTTCTTCCATTTGCGAAAATGCCTGTGTACCCAAATCTGTTGCAATGGCTCTGCCGTCCAGCTCAGGATGAACTGTACCTTTCACTTTCAAATACTCTTCAATGGCTTCGTGCATGGTATAATCCTGTATCGCGGCATTGGTTGCATTTTTCAGCCGGCACATGGTTGACAAAGGTTCGCCGGTACGGTTACAGGAAGCCATGGTGTAGGTTTTATCCAGATCAAGAGGTTTTCCCTGAATGGTGATGGACTCTATGCGGTTTCCTTTCTCTTTCGAACTGTCAAATTTAAGTGTCATTCCTGAAAAGCGGACCAGCCAGCCGCCAAAACGTTCCTGGTAATTGGCTGCAAAAACATTGTGAATTTCCTGTTCCATCCACTCTTTTATCTGTCGGCCGGTTACTTCTCCAATTTTCATGTGCTCGTCAACGGGCAGCATTCGCCACAAATCGGCCTTTGTAATTGGTGCTTTTCCGTCGGCTCCGGGAATAACAGGCACGCCAAAACGAAAGCCGTTCGATGTTGCAAAATCTGCTCCTGTTTTCCACAAAATGGCATCAGTTATAAAATTGTCCATCGGATTTTCAACCACCAGATAACGATACAACGGTGCTGTTGTATATCCCAACACTGTTTGCATCTCCTTCTGATAGGGTTCAATCGCTTTATCGATTATCTGTTGCACGCTCGCGTCAGCTTTTACTTTTTCGGGTGATACATCCAGCAATTCGTAGCTGTAATCAACCACTTTTTTGTTTTCAACTTTAAGGTCCAGCCTTCCCACAAATGAACCAAAGGCGCCGGGCTCAACCACTTTCGCGTATTTTCCTTCAATGGGTTTTCTTATGCGTTCGTGAGTGTCGTTTCCAAAAATAAAATCAACACCTTCCACAACGGGATTGTTGGCCAGAGTTACCTGTTTTGAAATTCCGAGGTGTGCCATCAAAATCAGCACATCTACCTCCTCTTCACCTTTTAGCATCGAAATCAGCTCTTTCAGATTCTCCTCAACGGGTTTAAAAATCATTCCCTCGCTGTAACCCGGATTCTGACGAATGGGAATTTCCGGATCGTTGTAGGCAATAAAACCAATTTTTACCCCTTTCTTTTCTGTTATCCAGTATGGCGGAAACAAAGGAT
>CAZCPH010000297.1:0-4549 GCA_964500105.1 uncultured Mariniphaga sp.
TGTATTCCTCATTTCCGGTAAGCCGCAAAGCATGTCCGTAACTGCAAAACACCATAAAACCCAGATCGTGTGTATCAGTTTTATACTGAACGCCATCAAGTTTCAACGTATTTTCCAGCGCCACATCTTTCCAATACGGGTCCTCTGTCAGTTCATACAAATACCAGAACGAACCGGCCGGAAAACCGCAGGTCCAGTCCCTGATGCCAACCATCCAGTAGTCACCGTCCTTATTCGGATACGAACGTGGAACCTTGTCAGCCGGAATGGCCTGAACCAAAACTTTCATCTGGTCACTCAATTCACTTTTTAACTGAGAAAACTCCATTTCTTTTCCTTTCTCTCCGGAACAGGAAACCATGAATACTGCAAACAGTGCAATAATTAAATTCTGTAACTTCATAATTTTTAGCTTTATCTTTCACAAAGATAAAAGGAATAAATGAATTTTGCAATCGATTGCGCATCCAAATTATTTTTATTAGTTTCACCACTAAATTTTACAGGAAATGACAAACAAAAGCGAAACGACGATTCACGATATTGCAAAAAAACTGAACATTGCAGCATCTACTGTTTCGCGGGCGCTGAATAACAATCCGGTTATCAGTGAACCTACTCGCAAGCTCATTGAAAAAACTGCCAGGGAAATGGGCTACCGTCCGAATACCCTGGCAGCGAATTTCAGAACCAAAAGAACCAATATGATTGGCGTGGTTTTGCCGCTCATCAACCGTCATTTCTTTTCGTCGGTTATCAGCGGGATCGAAGAAGTGGCGTACAACCAGGGATTTGCGGTTACCATTTCGCAATCAAACGACAATTTTGAAAAAGAGGAAAAAATTGTGCAGGCACTTTTTTCAAACCGGGTTGACGGGTTAATTGTGTCAATTGGCATGCAAACACAAAGTTTCGATCACCTTAAATTATTTTCGCAACGCAACATACCCCTGGTTTTTTTCGACCGTGTGGCAGACGAAATTGATGCGGATAAAATAGTGGTGGATGATTACCGGGGAGGATTTAGAGCCACCGAACACCTGATTGCGCAGGGAGGGGAAAAAATTGCCCACATAGGCGGACCGCTGAATGTAAAAATTTATCAGGACCGGCTTGCAGGATTTAAAGATGCCATGCAAAAAGCCGGACTTCCGGTTGATGAATCGATGCTTATTCACAACAGTCTGACACGGGACGATGGCACCAATGCCATAAAAAAAATGCTGCAGAATAAAACAAAGCCGGATGCCATTTTCTGCGCCAACGACACCACTGCACTTAGTGTTATCATCTATCTCCGGCAAAAAGGGATTAAAGTTCCCGATGACATTTTGATTGTTGGATTCAGCAACGAACCTTTTTCAGAAGTTGTAACCCCTTCAATAAGCACAATAAAACAACCCGGTTTTGAAATGGGAAAAAAAGCTGCTGAACTGCTTATCCGGCAAATTAAATTAAAAGATAAATCCCCGCGTTTTCAAACTTTTGTGATGCCTACCGAATTGATTGTACGCGAGTCATCAGTACGGAAATAAAAAAACTTAACAGCAATTTCGTTTGTTTAAACTGCGAAAGCATCGAATTGCCGGCAAATTAACTTTTTCTAAAATGAATCACACCGATATAGCTAAAATCAGGCTGGTAAACCAGCAAATTGTTGCCGGCAAATTTACATCTCCTGCAGATTTGGTTGACTGGATGGGTGCCCTACAGGCACAGGATTACAGCATGACAAAATGGGCTATTGGAATCAGGACTCCGGAATCGGGGCTGGAAGATGTGGAAAAAGCCATTGAACGCGGTGAGATAATCCGCACCCACCTGCTCAGGCCAACCTGGCATATTGTTACGGCAAATAATCTCCCCTGGCTGATTGAACTCACCGCTCCTCAACTTAAATCTGGTACCCGTTCGAGGCACAAAGAACTGGGGTTGACCGCCAAAGTAGTTTCAAAAAGTAACAAGATAATCCGGGAAGCGCTGGAAGGAGGGCTATACCTTACCCGGAAAGAATTAAATCCGCTGCTCGAAGCTTCCGGGTTCAGAAACGAAAATAATTTATTTGCGCACCTCCTGTTTCTCGCCGAACTGGACGGACTTATTTGCAGCGGACCTTCCAGGGGGAATCAACACACTTACACACTCATAGAGGAACGAATAACGGCCGCACCTCAACTAAGCCGTGACGACGCGCTGGAAAAACTTGCACGGAGCTACTTTACAAGCCACGGGCCGGCCACCCTCGAAGATTTTGTCTGGTGGTCGGGATTACCGGTAAAAGATGCCCGAAATGCCCTGGAAATGATCAGAAACGATTTTATTTCAGCTGAAACCGGACGGCAAACTTATTGGGTTAGTGAAAATTCATTCATTGATGCCAAAAAAAATACCGTTCATCTCCTTCCGGCTTACGACGAATTTTTAATCAGCTACAAAAACCGCAGTGCATCGATTACGGCCACCGATCAACAAAAGGCCATATCAACCAACGGTATTTTCCGTCCGGTTATCGTAGTAAACGGCGAAGTAGCCGGAATCTGGAAACGAACAGTAAAACCGGCAAAAGTGGTAATTGAAACTACATTCTTCAAAAAACAAACGAAAAAAATCCTGGAGCAGACAGAGGAAGCAGCAAGGCAATTTGCCCGGTTTTTAGCGAAAGAGCCGGAAATCAGTTATTCAATATACTAATACACAACGTTTTTCCCAGGGCCCGTCTTTTGTCGCAATCCACCTTCCACTTTGTCGTAAATGCAACTTTTTATTCCGGTTGTATCTGCTTAACTTTGAATTGTTTAAAATTCATACTAAAAAGTATTTTATCATGAAAACATAATAACACATGGCTGGATAGCTTCTGCCAATGGAATAATGCACATGAAAAACGGAGAGACATTCGCCTTCTGTGATGTGTATGTTTTTAACAGTGCCGCTAAAACCGGAAAAATAAAAGAGATAAAATCGTATTGCATTCAAATTTATAAGAAATGAAAAATGAACAAACCTATGTAGCTTTTTTGAGGGGGATTAATGTGGGAGGACATCACAAAGTCCCTATGGCTGAACTTAGCACCGAAATGGAGCGGATGGGCTTAAAAAAAATAAAAACCATCCTCAATTCCGGTAATATTATTTTTGCCGGCACGCCGAAAGAGGAAAGCCGGCTTGAAGCAGACATAGCTCTACAAATACTGGCACTAACAGCAGCCAATCCTTTTGAAAATATTGAAGTAACCCGGGATCTCCGCCTTTATGTTTCCTTTTTAAAAGAAATTCCTGAAAATAAATTAACACTGCCCTGGATTTCAGAAGATAAATCATTTCGAATTGTGGATATCCGGGAAAAAGAAATATGTAGCGTTTTGGATGTTTCCGTTACCAAAACACCTAAAGGGATGGAAATGCTGGAAGAATTTTTCGGAGGAGATATTACCACCCGTAACTGGAATACGATAAACCGGATAGCAGGCAAACTCGACTGAAATCAGGCGCCGACCGACATTTTTACAAATTTCTGGCGGTAGACCGAAGGCGACATACCGGAATATTTCCGGAAAACGTTTCGGAATGCTTTGTTGTCCTGGTAGCCGACTTCAAACATCACTTCGTTCACGGTTTTGTAACCTTTTTCCAATTCACGTTTGGCAGCTTCCACTTTCACCCGCTGAATGTATTCCATCACCGTATTTCCGGTTTCTCTTTTAAAACGGCGCTCGAAGGTGCGGCGGCCAATGCCAATGTCTTCAATAATTTCGTTAATACTTAACCGCTCCCGGTATCTTTCTTCTATAAATATTTGTGCCTGTTTCACTTCTTCGTCGGCATGCGATTTCTGACCGTTAAAAATAACAAACGGTGTTTGCGACCTGCGCCCCCAATCTACCTGAAAAACTTTGGAACAATAAACTGCCACTTCCCTGTCGGCGTATTTTTCAATCAGATACAACACCAGATTGGCGGACGAAAAAGCACCGCCACCGGTGTAAATTCCCGCCTCGTCGGTTAATATCCTGTCGTCCATCAGCTTCACATTCGGAAACAGGGTTTTAAATTCTTCCGATGCCCTCCAGTGGGTTACGCACAGTTTACCATCCAAAAGTCCGGATGCTGCCAGCACAAACGCGCCCAGGCACAAACTGGCAACCTGTGCACCGCTGTTGTATTGTTCCCGAATCCAGGACAAAAAAGAGTTGTTCTGCTGAATCCCTTCCGCAAGATTTCCCCGCATCGGCGGAACAATAATCAAATCTGCTTTCATCGGCTCGGTAATCAAGCGGTCTGCTTCAATGCGATATAAACCATCGCAGGTTTGAACAGGCGAGTCAATTCCAACTACTTTAACATCGAACAACGGAGCTTCTCCCCTGCTCTTCAAACATTCATTGGCTTCGAGAAAAGCTTGTCTGGCATTCTCCAAGCTCCCAATGTTTACTTGTTTTAACGCAAGAACAGCTGTATTTTTCATGAAAGTATAATATTTTTCAACAAATTCTTCTGTCGCAATCTGCCTTCAAAAATGTCGTAACTGCATCTTTTCTATTAACCCTTA
>CAZCPH010000298.1:0-4543 GCA_964500105.1 uncultured Mariniphaga sp.
CAATTGTGATAAGGAGAGCTGGGATCTTTCACCTGTGCTATACCATAGGAGTAAATATCACCAATTCTGTCGCCAATAAACGACCAGGCGCCGGCGTTATCGCTCCATAACTGGATGAAATCCAAATCATCGGTTAGTTCTTCTACTGTTGTAAAGTTCTGGGAGAAGTTAAAATCGATGTCCCAGCGCAATCCAGCTGCATTGTTAACAGGTGTGCCTCCAACAACAAGTTCCCAGCCTTCGGACCGGATTAACCCGGCGTTAATGAGCTTACTGCTGTAACCAGAGGAACGGGGCAGCGGCACCGAAAAAATCTGGTTTACATTATCTTCGGTGTAGTAAGTCGCACTCAAGCGAAGTCTGTTGTTATACATATTGAAATCAATCCCCCCTTCGATAGAAGTCGATTCTTCGGGTTTCAGATCAGGATTCAGCAACACGCCTGAAACCGATTCAGTGATTAATGAATTCCAGGTTCCGGTATTTAACGATGGCTGAAGTCTGTAAGGATCGGTGTCGTTACCCACTTTTGCCCAACCACCACGCAATTTCAGCAAGCTGACAGATTCGGGCAAATTAAATGTATTGTTCGCCAACCAGCTGATTGAAGCAGAAGGATAAAAGTAAGACCTGTTGGATTCCGGGAGGGTGCTCGACCAGTCATTTCTTCCGGTTACATCGAGGTAAATCTGGTTTTTGAAACCGATGGAAGCCAATGCATAAGCACTGTAAATAGCCTTTTTATAGGAGCTGCTGCTCACCGAAATATTGGTCAGCGGGATGTTGTTTACCGTATAAATTCCCGGAATAACAAGTCCGTTGTTTCGGTCGCCACCCGATCCAACAAATGAATCAGCGCCGTTTCTTTTCATGATGTTTCCACCGGCAGAAATGCTGAAATCCCAATCGTTAACAGCCTTTTTGTAAGTTGCCAGTATATCTGCATTGTATTCCTGAAACAAAATATTTTGCAGCGAATAGTTACCTCTGGCCATACGGTAAGCGCTGAAAGGAATTTTAGTTTCCCGTTTTTCGTTGAAACGGTCAAGCGAATAACGGGCAGTAACAGATAAATCGCTGGTCAAATCATAAGTCAGTGCCATATTTCCAAAAATCCGGTCTCTCGAAAACCCGTTTTTCATTGCGTGAGCTATGAAATAGGGGTTGTCGTAATCCGGCAAAGCTTTTTGCTGAATACCTTCCTGACCTGGCATCCAGTAATCTTTCATGCGTTCAACCGGAATATGCGGAACTGTATAAATGGCTTCCAGCGGGTTGTTTCTCCTGTCACCCGTACTCGGTATGTCATTGGAAAAAGTATTGGCATAAGTCACATTTGAAGTAAATGTCAGATTTTCCAACAGGTTATAATTCAAATTGGTTTTTATGCTGTGATTGTAACGGTCATGGCCGGGAATCATCCCTTTCATGGTCATGTTATTATAAGAAATCCGGAAATTTCCCTTTTCGTTTCCGCTAAAAACAGCAATATTATTATTGGTGGTTACACCCGTATTCAGAAAATCCCGCATATTGTTCGGGTACGATTTCAGTTCAGCCGGCTCGTCCAGCCCCCACTGCGGAGCAATAATTCCTGCATCGAGCTTAGGCCCGCCCCAATATGCCGACCCTTCGGTAAGAATGTGGTTTCGCTCTCCATTTGCATATTTGTAATGCAGCTTCAGCAATTCGGTAGCTGTTTCAAAACGGGTGTTTGAACTAACTGTTACGCCAAGCTCTTTGGCTCCTTTACCCGATTTGGTTGTAATTAATATTACACCGTTTCCTGCCCGGGTACCGTAAAGTGCCGCAGCACTCGGACCTTTTAGAACGGTAATATCTTCAATATCATCAGAATTAAGGTCAGAAATGGTATTGCCATAGTCGATCTGGTTATCAGATCCCATTTGGCTTACGTTGTTCAGTTTGTTGGCAACCGGCACCCCATCAATAACAAACAGTGGCTGATTATCAGTTGTCAGCGAATTTGCACCGCGTATTACAACGCTTACAGTAGATCCGGCAATACCGGTCTGATTGATGGTCATACCCGGCACTTTCCCTGAAAGTGAATTCAAAACGTTATCCTGCGCCACACGCTGAAGATCTTCGCCACTGACTTCTCCGACCGAATAACCCAGCGATTTTTTTTCACGGGAAATTCCCAGGGCGGTTACAACCACTTCATCCATTCCAATGGAAGTTGAATTCAGAGTAACATCAACAACCGACCTTCCGTTAACATTCACTTCCTGGGTTTCCATTCCAACAAATGAAAAAACCAGTACAGACTGGTTGTCAGGAACCCGAATATTGTAGCTACCGTTCATGTCGGTAACCACACCCTGCGTTGTTCCCTTAACCAGAATAGAAACCCCGGGCAACAATTCGCCCGTGTTGTCCTTTACTGTTCCTCTTACCTGCACCTGTGCGTACGAAAAAGCGGAAAAAAGAACCAACATTCCAAATAAAAATGTTTTCAAAACTCGACTTTTCATAGATTAGATATTAATTTAATAATATGTACAATTCTCTCTTTCTTCTAATTGTACAAATCTCCGAAATGCTAAATCGTTAAACCACCATAATTTTATTCAATTTACATAGAATTTTAACTATCTTGATATAACTAAGTGTATAATTGGTTTTAAATAGTTAAAATCTTATTAAAATACAGTTAAAATAGTTTAATAAAGACAATTAAATCTCTAATTCCAAATAAGAGACAAGAATAATAAATATCTGAAAACCCAAAATTCAGAAAATAATATTTTAACACTAAAATAATTCATTAACAATGTATTAAACGTAAATATCCTGCACCACAATAACAATCAAAAGTTTAATACACTTCAAAAAACATCATTGGGGTAATTACATTTCCAAACAAAAAAACATTTTGTTCAAGAAAATTAACTACATTTAATTTCTTATAATACCAATTATGCAAATACTAAAGAATTTATACCAGACCGGAGGTGATTTAAACGGAATGACCTTCGATTTACAGGGCGCATTATGGAATGACGGCAATTCGTATATCCTGAAAACGGAAGAGGGGTTGGTCATGTTCGACAGTGGCTGTGGCGATACGCTGGATCAGATTTTCCGTAATATGAAATACTGGAATTTGAATCCTGATGACATCAGGTATTGTTTACTTACCCACCCGCATCTTGATCATGCCGGAGGTGCACACCGTTTGAAGAAAAGGGGAGTTAAAATTATTGCAGTTAAAGAAACAGCGGAGGCTGTTGCTGCCGGTGATGAACGTTGTGCAGGATATCTGTACCACAAAAAATTTCAGCCGATGAAAGTGGATCAGATTGTTTCTCATGGTGAAATTATAAACATCCTTGGCAAAAAAATAGAAGTAGGTCACTATCCGGGGCATTCCATGGGTTGCACGGCCTATTCATTTTCCCACGAAGATAAAAATATCGTGGTAAGCGGCGATATTATCGGCACATTGCTGGCCGGCGATTTTGGCTGGGACGGCTCTTTCGATTTCGACAAAAAAATCTACACTGAATCGTTGCGCCGGTTTGCCCGACTCGATCCGGACATTATGCTGCCGGGTCACGGATTAATTTATTTTCACAAACCCCAATGGCGGGTGGAAGAAGCGCTGAACAGTGCTTTGATTCAGTGGAGATAAACTTTTCAACTCAGCCAGATATAAAGGAAAATCGTTATAATTGAAAGGATTCCCAAATGCAATCGCCAGTCGGTAATGCCGGAAAACTGTGCCACTTTCCCCGAAAAATTGAGGGTTGTTTTCTCCAGTTTTTTCGGTGCAGTTTTTTCGGTGAATGCCGAAACGAGGAACAAAATTCCGGTTATCAGAATCTCGGCCCACAACCCGCGGAAACCAAAATTAAGCGTGTATTTGTAATGCAGAAACGGAAACACTGTTTTTCCGGTTTCTGGTCCAAGAAACTGATCAATCACAAAAATAGTGGCTAATATGACTCCCACAATCACCGAAACAGTGGCACCTTTCAGCGTCACTTTTTTGCTTACAATTCCGAAGAAAATAGCCGGAAATACAGGAATGACCAGGTATGCCGAAATGGTTTGCAGGTACTTGTAAAGTCCTTCTTCATTTTTATATACAAGGTATGCTGCGCCGATACCAAAAAGAACCACAATGAATATCACAATTCGTCCAATCAGAACCTGCCTCTTTTCAGATGTTTTGGGCCGAAATTCCACCACAAAATCGCGTACTACCAGCGTGGAAACTGAATTCAGCACTGCAATGAGCGAGGTAATTAATGCCGCAACCAGCGAAGCCAGCACCAGTCCGCGTACCCCTGAAGGCAGCAACTGGTTCAGCAACACAATAAAGGTTTGCTGCGATTCATCTCCGTCTAATCCTGGAAAAAGTGCATAAGCAATCACACCCGGTAAGGCAAAAATGAACACCGGAAACAGTTTCAGGAAAACGGCAAACATAGCGCCCCACCGCGCCTGTTTCAGGTTGGGAGCTGCCAGAACCCGCTGCACATTCACCTGGTCGATTCCCCAGTAAAATATGCCG
>CAZCPH010000299.1:0-1837 GCA_964500105.1 uncultured Mariniphaga sp.
GATTCGGTGTATTTCCCATCACAAAAACCAGTTCGCCACCCTGTAAAATATCTTTGTGGGTGATGAACGTTTTTTCATAAGGCTGTCCGTTCAGTTTTGCCGAATGGATGTATATATTCTCTTTGCTGTTGTTTTCAGCAATAACTTTGAACGATTTTCCTTCCGGCAATTCAATTTCTGCTTCGTCGAACAGCGGACTGCCAAAAACATACGCACCATTTGCTGGGTTTACCGGGTAAAATCCCAGAGAGGAGAAAACGTACCACGCTGACATCTGGCCGCAATCTTCGTTTCCGCAAAGACCATCGGGCTGATCGGTGTACATGGTGGTGCAGATTTCCCGCACTTTTTCGGCCGATTTCCATTGCTGGCCCACCCAGGCATACAGGTATGTGGTATGGTGGCTTGGTTCATTACCGTGGGCATACTGGCCAATCAGCCCGGTAATGTCAGCCGAGGCGCCTTCCACCTGTGTTGAAGGAATGGTGAACAGGCTGTCGAGTTTGGTAACAAACGCTTCCTCGCTGCCGAAAAGTTCTATTAACCCTTCCACGTCATGCGGCACCAGCCAGGTGTATTGCCAGGCATTGCCTTCACAGAAATCGTCTTCGCGGTGTTGCGAAAAAATGGGGCTGAACGGAGTGCGCCACGATTCGTCGCTCATTTTTCCCCGCATAAAACCGGTTGTTTCATCAAAATAATTCCGGTAATATTTCGACCGTTTGGAAAAGTATTCTGCATCTTCGGTTTTTCCCATAGCGCCGGCCATGGCTGCAATGGCCCAGTCGTCGATGGCATATTCCATGGCCCGTGCCACCGATTCCACCTGCGAATCAGCCGGAATAAATCCCTGCGATTTTACGTAATCCAGTCCGCGTTCGTCGAGCATAGCCGAGGTTTTCATGGCTTCAAATGCCAGTTCGGCATCAAACCCGCGAAATCCTTTCAAATATGCATCGGCTATCACCGGAACGGCGGAATAGCCCACCATAGTGTTGGTTTCGTTGCCGTGCAGGTGCCAGATGGGCAGTTTGCCCTGCTGCTGATAAATGGCCAGCATGGAGTTGATGAAGTCGTTCACCCGTTCCTGCTGAACCAGCGTAAACAGCGGATGTGCTGCGCGGTAGGTGTCCCACAACGAAAAAGTGGTGTGCGTTTCATAGCCCGGGTCGGGTTTAACCTCCCGATCGGCTCCGCGGTATTCGCCGGTAACATCGTTAAACAGCGAAGGGGCAATCATGGTGTGGTAAAGCGCCGTGTAAAACGTCCGTTTATCGGCAAGGCTTTCCGTTTCAATCTTGATTTTTGCCAGCTCGCTGTTCCATTTTTCTTTGGCTGCAGTTTTTGCATCAGCAAAATTCAGATTTCGGGCTTCCGCTTCCAGGTTGGCTTTTGCACCTTCGGTACTTACCGGCGAAATGGCCGTTTTGGCTAAAAGTTCACCGGTACCTTTAAAACCGATAAGCGCTGTAACCACACCCTGTCGCTCGTTTGAAGCCAGGATTTCAAACTGTTCGATTTCTTTTGAAAATTCAGTATGAAAAAATACCTGTTGATTGTTCGCCCAGCCACGAGAAAGCCGGTGTCCTTTTATACTTCTATTATCTACTTGTTCAATCAGACCGTCGGTGAGCAAATCCCAGCCGGTTCCGTATTTCAAATCAACAACCACAAACGAATTTTCTCCGGAGTTGTACTGGTATTTATGAAATCCCACACGTTCGGTTGTGGTAAGCTCTGCATCAATGTTATAGCGTTCCACATGCACGGAATAGTAGCCGGGCTCAACCGATTCGCGATCGTGCGAATAGGTTGATTTCCAGTTGAAAGATGAATC
>CAZCPH010000299.1:1847-4542 GCA_964500105.1 uncultured Mariniphaga sp.
GGGTTGTAAGCATCCGAAACCGGCATAAAAATAATATCGCCCAGGTCGCCGATTCCGGTTCCGCTGAGGTGGGTGTGTGCAAATCCGATAAGGATTGAATCGGAATAATGGTATCCTGAGCACCAGTCCCAGCCCTGTGTTTCGTTGTTGGGCCCCAGCTGAACAGCGCCAAAAGGTACATTGGCGCCAACAAACACATGACCGTGGTAATCGCTGCCAATGTAGGGGTCCACAAATTGGGTGAAATCGGTTTCCTGAATTGCTTTTTCCTGTTGCTGGCACGAAAAAGTAAAAAGGAGGATTGTTAAAAAGGGAATTGTTTTGAATGGATTCATTTTAAGTTTTCTTAGAGTTCCCGGATTTTAATATTCCTGAACCAAACCGTGTAGCCGTGGTCCTGCAGCCCGATGTACCCATCTTTTGCAATACCTTCAGTAAACCCGGGGAAATTTTTGAATTTGCTGTTTTCAACGAGTTTATCCCATTCGGGGGTCCAGTGGGTGTAAGTGACCACTTCTTTACCGTTCATGCTTATGGTTGCTTTGCCATCTTTTACCTTAATCACACAGGTGTTCCATTCTCCGGCAGGATTTACTGTTTTAGGATCGGCGGCAATCATGTCGTAAAGTGAACCGGCCAGGTGGCTGTCGATTTTGTTATCGGTGGCATTTTCGTTGTCGAGTACCTGAACTTCCGGCGCAGCATAGTAAATGGGTTTGCCCGGTTCTTCCTTCACGTAATAAAAAATTCCAGAATTAGCCATGTCTCCTGCTTTCCAGTCGATGGACAACTCAAAATTTTTGAATTTCCGGTCGCTGAAAATGATGTCACCACCGGCGCCCTGGCCCGGATTTTTTCCTTCACCCAGAAAAACTTTCATGGCATCGTCTTCAATGGTCCAGTTGGCAGGCATGGTTTCGCCGGCATACTGGCGCCACCCGTCAAAATTTTTACCATTGAAAAGCAGTTCCCAGCCTGCTTTTTTCTCGTTTTTTGAAAGTTTGTTTGCTTTTTGTGCAAAAGCAGGAACGGTTAACAGCGCAGCGGCCAATACAGCCAGTAAAATTTTTTTGTTCATCATTTTTAATTTTTTGCTTTTTGAAGCAGTTAATATCAGGTTTATTGTTGTTTTAAACTATTTCGTACGTAATACGGATAAAATTCTATATGCCCCCAATTTATTTGCCTTTTCTCCATCTCCGGCCAACCGGACTTACAGGGAAAATTCCATGGCTGACCGATTTTACATCCTCAATGGAATAAAAGGCTTTCGGGTTTGTTTCTTTCACAATGTTTTCCACTTTTTGAATTTCATTACGTTTGATGATGCTGTAAATAATACTTACATCCTCGCTGCTGCCTTTCGCTTCGTGGTGGGTGATCCCGTATCCTGCGTTTTTCATGTTTGTAATCAGTTCCCGGGCATTTCTTCTGGTGATTATCTGAATTTTAACAATACCCATGGCAAGACGTTCTTCAATGATTAATCCGATGTAGTTTCCGGTGGCAAATCCTGCTGCATAGGCAAAGTAACATGTCCAGTTGTCCAGGTTTTCAAATATTTTGGATATGGCAACCAGCCAGATAAAAACCTCGAAAAAGCCAAGGAGAGGTGCCCAAAATTTTTGCCCTTTTGCAACCATTACAATACGAATGGTACCAATGGTTACGTCGAGTATTCGCGCCACAAATATCAAAAAGGGCAAGAGGAAATAGGTAAAAAAGGTGGTGTCAAAAAAATTCTCTGCAAGCATCATCTCTTCAAGTTTTCAATAAATTTTCAATAAAAATACATTAAAATTCCGAAGTAAAATGGAAACGGATGTCTTTGAACTCATCCTGCGCCATTTGCAAAATGAAGGGTGAGTCGGCCATAAACACATCGCGGCCCAGTTTGTCTTTGGCCATTTTCTGGTGTTTCCGTTTTTTGAATTCTTCCAGCATTTTGAGGTTGTCCGATTCAACCCAGCAGGCCTTGTACATCTGCAACGGTTCAAACCGGCATTTGGCGTTGTACTCGTGCTCCAGCCTGAACTGAATCACTTCGAACTGCAGTTGCCCTACTGTGCCAATAATTTTCCGGCCGTTAAACTGGCTGGTAAATAGCTGTGCCACACCTTCGTCGGTAAGGTGGTCGACACCTTTGTTCAGTTGCTTCGATTTCATCGGGTCGGCATTTTCGATGTACCTGAACAGTTCGGGTGAGAAACTGGGGAGCCCTTTAAAATGGATCTCTTCACCGTCGGTTATGGTATCTCCGATAATGAAGCTGCCGTTGTCGGGTACACCGATAATGTCTCCGGGAAACGCTTCCTCGATAATTTCCTTCTGCTCGGCCATAAATGCTGTGGGGCTCGAAATGCGCATGGTTTTTCCGGTGCGGATGTGTTTGTACATGTTATTACGCACAAACTTACCGGAGCAGATTTTTACAAAGGCAATGCGGCTGCGGTGGTTGGGGTCGATGTTGGCGTGGATTTTAAATACGAATCCGGTGAAACTGTTTTCGCCAGGCTGAATTTCACGCTCTTCAGACATTGAGGGTTGTGGTGTTGGTGCAATTTCAAGAAATGCGTGAAGCAACTCCTGCACACCAAAATTATACAGCGCACTGCCGAAAAATACAGGTGCAAGATTGCCTTTCAGGTATTCGTTCCGATCGAATTCGTGGTAAACACCTTCCACCAGTTCCAGC
>CAZCPH010000300.1:0-4538 GCA_964500105.1 uncultured Mariniphaga sp.
GAATGTTATTTGAAACACTACCTTTTCTCTGTTAAACCAATATTTTTCCAGGTCTAACTAAACTAAACTATGAACAATCGGGTTATCGCCACCAATGGTAACCCGTTTTTTTATGCCTTTTTCCTGATATTATGTTTAAACCGAAGCGTAAAAAAGAGGCCGGCTGTGCCCAGACCAACCAAAAAACCATACCAAATTCCATTTGGACCGGCATTCAATAAAAAAGTGAACACATAACTTGTGGGCAGCCCAACAAGCATATAAGCTGCAAATGCCATGAACATTGGAATTTTCACATCGGTCATTCCGCGTAACGTGCTGAGCATAATCACCTGCAACCCGTCAAACATCTGAAATATTGCAGCCACAATCAACAAGCCCGAAGCCACAGCCACAACCTGAGGGTCGCTGGTAAACACCAAAGGCAGGTAATTTCTGGCAAGCACAAAAATCAATCCCGTAGTCATCATAAACAGCAATACCAAATGAGTGGAAGCATAGACCGCCATTTTGAGCGATTTAAAATCATTCTGTCCCAGCTGATGACTCACCCTGATGGTAGTGGCCTGCGAAATACCTAACGAAATCATGTAAGAAGAACTGGCAAGTCCAATAGCAACCTGATGTGCAGCCAGCGGAATTTCTCCCAGCCACCCCATCATAACTGCTCCAACGCTGAAGGTTAGCATTTCAACAATAATTTGAAAGCCAATGGGAATACCGATTTTTAACAACGAAACAATCCGTTTTTTGCTGAAAGGCTGCAAACGGGCTTTTACAAAATAGATTTTAAAAGCCGGTTTTTTCAGTATAAATACAAAAAACATCAGAGGCATTACGAGGCGCGAAACCAGCGTACCAATCCCCGCTCCCATCAAACCCAGTTCAGGAAAACCAAACTTTCCAAAAATCAAAAGGTAATTTACAATGATGTTAACAGCATTCGAGGCTAGCGTAATCTGCATCGCAATTTTGGTATTTCCCATTCCTTCGAAAAACTGTTTTACCGAAAAAAACAGCATAAAGGGAAGATACGATGCACAAAGCAGCAGATAATAGGGCTGCGCCAATTTTAGCACATCGGAAGTTTGGCCCATGAGCGGAAGCAGAAAATAAACTCCAAACATGATAACGGAGAGTAACACTGCCGCTGCAAGGTGTGTAAATATTCCGTTTTTTAGCCAATGTACTACTTCAACCGGTTGGTTGTTGCTAAACGTTTTTCCCACCAAAGGTGTTAGCCCATAGGTAATTCCCATTCCGAATAACATCCCCACAAGAAACACGTTATTGGCGAATGCCGAAGCTGCAAGCTCTGTTGTTCCCACATGGCCTACCATCATATTATCGACCAAAGAAACGGTAACCTGCCCGATTTGCGATAAAACAACCGGTATAGCCAAATGAAGAATTCGACGGTAAAAAGGTATGTATGACGCAAAATTCACGGCGCCAAAGATACATTAATGAATTAAATGGAAAACCAGAAACTTACCTTAAGCATGAAGGCATTCTCCGCTTTAACTTTGCCAATACCCTTCAAACTTTCAAAAATGGAAGATTCATAAAAACTCTCGTACCGCGAACGCGTGTTTGTCCAAACAAAATATAAAGTAGAACCTGTTTTGTATTCCCAACGCGCCACAAAATTGGAGCGAAATTCCTGAAAGTTAAAATCGGGATTTCTCGTGGTAAGGTTCAAAACCAAATTCAGCCTGTCGTCGCGCAGCCAGGTTTCTCCGTTATCAAGGGTTACTTCCGAAAGCGGCGTAAAACGCCGGCTCAAATCCTTCGACTTTGAATCGGCAACAAAGCGGTAATCAGAGAATTTGCCTACAGTTGCGTATGGATTTCCGTAGTATTGAAACGAGAGTTCGGGCGTAACAAAATACTCTGCCCTGATTGTGGAAGAAAATGTTTTGCGCTCAATTTTTCCAACCATGTACCTTCTTGATGGATCAACATTTCGGAAAATGCTGGTTACGTACTGGTTGTAATCTGTTTCAACATCAAAATTATTCATGGATGACAAGGTAAACCTGCTGCCGATTTGCCACTGCACATAAAATGTATTTTCATTGGCATGGGAAATCTGATCGTCATTCCGGGCAATTTCTGTTCCAAGAGCGAGGAACAGGTCTTTGCTGGTATTGGTCTGAAGCATAATTTCGCCGCTGTTCTCTCCATCTCTTCTCAATGCCGGACCTCCGCGAAGCTGTCGTGTGTCCACTTCAAAAAACGACCGTTCGCCTACAATATCCAACTTCCACAGATTCTTAAACTGCAGGCGAAGATGCGCCATCACTTCATCGCCCAGCCATTCTCCTCCATAGCTCCGGTTGTGCTCCTGGTCGATTTCAAAATAGTAGCTGTGCAAAATTCCTTTGGGCTTATTTATCCAGTACACCATGCTCAGTTCCTGGTTTAAATAATCGGCCTGGCGAAGGTATCCCACATCATTAAGCTCCACACCCGGAGAACGCCAGTCGAGTGAACCCACCAGCCTGAATTTACCACTGCGCTTTCCACCGCGCACCTCTCCTCCCCAACCCTGCAGGTAGGTTAAATTCTCATTAAAAGTGAGATGCGGGGCATCGGCCCGCTGAAAATAGTGCCGTGAATTCAACTGAAGATCCGAGATTGCTTCTTCGCTCCCGTTCACCCTGGAAAAAAATCCTTTAAAATCTACAAAATATTTCCTGTTCAGCCAGTTGTGCTGAAAATCAAGACCTCCAACGAGTGAATTATCGGGCAAAAATTCCAGGTGTTCATCTTTAATGTTTCGAATTGTGGACGTAACCATCCCTCCCAGAACCGTATTTCCGTCGTTAAAATCCTGCTTCACCCTCCCGATAAAAAAATTGGTAAAAGGCTCCACAGCTTCCTTTCTTTCCTGCCCGTTAAATGAAATCACAGCATTTTCGTGAGCAGTCATGCTGTTGATAACTCCCAGTGACAATCCCGAGCGATTTTTACCGGTAAGTTTCAGCGCATTTAAAATGGTGGTTTGATCGGGCATCGACACGTTTTCATTCAATCCATATTCGGGAACATACCCGGGTGCAGCTCCAATTCTCCGCGAATAAAATAGCAGGTCGCTGCCGGCGCCGTAGTCCAGAATACTGTTTCCTTCCAGGAAAAAAGGTCTTTTTTCGTCGTAAAATACCTCATACGAAGTGAGATTCAGCACAGAAGGATCTGCTTCCACCTGACCAAAGTCAGGGTTAATGGTATAATCGAGTGTAAAGTCGGAAGTAACACCAATTTTTCCATCGAGGCCAAAACCGGCTGTGGGATTTTTCGCGGCACCCTGTACATATCCGGTTTTAGCATAGGGCAACAGTTCAAAATTTCTTTTGTAGGGAATGTCTTTAATTCCGTGCAATTCTCCGAAAATATAGACCATCGCCGGTGCATCAACAGGAATCAGCTTCCACTGATCTTCCTCTTTCAGGCGGTCAATCCACCGCCAGATATGCATCCCCCAAATATGCTCTTCTTTGTTGGCATATCTTAACTGGCTAAAAGGCACACGCATTTCGGCATACCAGGCCGAATCCCCAACCGAAGCCTTACCGTCCCAAACGGCATCCCAGTTAAAATCCCAGCCATATTCTCCCAAATGCATTAAATCCACTTTTTGGCCGGCAGCAGTTACATTAAATTCAAATGCCGTTTGTTTGTCAAAATAGCTGTCTAAGGCAATGCCCGCCATATCGCCCATATTTTCGTCACGTCGGCCCAAAATCGATCGTATTTTCTCCGGCTCATTATCATAACAGACAATGGCCATATACAAATAGGTATCGTCGTACAAAATTTTTATTTCAGTTTCCTGCGACGGAGCTTTGGCCTGATTAGGCTGTTGCTGTATAAAACCGCCTTCCCAGTTTCCCGCCTGCTGCCAGCACTCATCATCCAAACGACCATCTATCCTTGGTTTCAGTTCAGTACGTGCAGCATGATATATTTTTCTTTGACTGGCATGATAATTTACCAAAGAATCGTCAGATAAATTGTAACCGGCATTTTGAGCTGCAGTGTGCAGAACGGCTGTTAAACTCAGTAAAAAGATCAAGTATTTGAGATTCATCAAGGTTAAGTTTTTTGGCTTAAAAATAACAGGATAGTATGAACAAAAAAACTTTTTCATAATTTTTTATACTTTTTGACTCTTGTTTTCCATGATTCAAATTGAAGCTTTTTTTTTCTTTTCATGATTTGCTGTTTTGCAATTATTAACACACATTCATTTGTTTGGATTTGTCATAAAACTAATTTCGGCAAGCAAAAAGGAAAAAATTAGGTTTAAACAATTTCAAAAAAGTAAGGTTATTTATAGTTGTGTTTAAAAAAAATTGAAAATTTCAGCAATGAATCACATCAAAAAGATCCTGGTTGCCAATCGTGGAGAAATAGCTATTCGTATTATGCGAACCTGCAGGGAGATGGATATTACATCCGTTGCCGTTTTCTCGGAAGCCGATCGTACATCGCAACATGTAAGGTATGCAGATGAAGCTTACTACATTGGCAAA
>CAZCPH010000301.1:0-4527 GCA_964500105.1 uncultured Mariniphaga sp.
AATTCGGTGGGCCCGCCATACGTGCAGCCAATCACCTGCCCGGCCCAGCCGCCTTTAATTTTGTCCTGCAAATCGCTTTTTGATATTTTTACGGTTTCTCCATCGTCTAACGAAATTTTTGCATTTTCGTCTGTCTGGTTTCTACATCCACTCAAAAAGAAAATAATTGCAATTAGAAAAAGTAATTTTCTCATTATTCTGGTTTTAGGTTTCAAATCGATTTTAACTGAACATGTTGAATCTCATCCAGCGTTGGCGCCGATGGTTGAGCGCCCATCCGGGTTACGGAAATTGCAGCCGCTCTTTGGGCAAAGTCAACCGCATCGTTTAGTTCCATTTCTCCGGCTAAGGCCGCCGCGAGCGCACCGTTAAACACATCGCCGGCGGCTGTGGTATCCACAGCTTTCACTTTGTATCCGGGAATGATTCCTTCAAAATCAAATGTTTTAAGATAAACACCTTTACTTCCCAAAGTAAGAATAACTGTTAATCCTTCCTTTTCGAATAGTTCGCCGGCCATTTCCGGAATGTCTTTTTCAGAAAAATCTTTTTGGGAAGTAATGATTGCAGCTTCGGTTTCATTGGGCGAAATGATGGTTACTTTGCTCAGTAAACTCTCAGGAATTACGGTACCCGGAGCGGGATTCAGAATAAACGAAATTCCTTTTTCATGGGCTATTTCTGCAGCTGCTTCCACCGTTTCTATGGGAATTTCCAATTGTGCCAGCACCACTTTTGCACCATCGAATGCAGCCTCAAAACCATGAATATCCTCGGGAAATAAATAGCTGTTTGCACCCGGAGCCACTGAAATACTGTTTTCGCCATCTTCGGCCACGTTTATGAGCGCAATACCTGAATGCGTCCCAGACTGAATTTTTATGCACGAAGTGTCGATTCCATCTGCCTGATAATTCTCAACAGCCTGTTTTCCAAATGAATCATCGGAAACGCAGGCAATAAACGTAACATCGGCGCCGGCCCGTGCTGCAGCCACAGCCTGGTTCGCCCCTTTTCCGCCGGAAATGGTCATAAATCCGGTTCCCAGAATGGTTTCACCGGGAGCCGGGATGTGTGGCACTTTCACCACCATATCGGTATTTGAACTTCCGATTACAACAATTTTCGGTTTTTCCATATCTTTTCAATATAATCGTGCAACAATAATCATGGCCAGACCAACAACAAAAAACAGGAACATGGCCGTAAGCAAACCGTTAACGCCTTTTGCCCCTTTAAACTCTTTCCAGATAAAAACGCCCCAAAGTGCTGAAATTAACGTTGCGCCCTGTCCGAGTCCGTAGGAAATTGCGTATCCGGCCTGTTCCGCTGCAATAATGTTCACCACAGTGCCAAGTCCCCAAATTGCCCCACCCAAAATTCCGATTAAATGAAGCCGGGTATCGCCTTTTTTGAAATAGTCGCGATAAGTTACCTTTTCTCCTTCAATTGGTTTATACATAAAAATGGTGTTCCACAGAAAATTCGAAATGAACAGTCCGATGGCCATAATCACCGAGGCCGAGTAGGGAGTTAACTTACCAGCTGCAGGATTAACAAAATTTTCGGTCATGGAAGCAGCAACAAAGTAATACCAGAATCCCATCAGAACACCTGCCGCCAGGGAAATTACAATTCCTTTGGTTTTTGTGGTGGTTTGCGATGGAAGTTTCCGGTAAGCCATTGCACTGAGAATGATGGCCAAAACCACAAATGCGACTCCGACAAACAACACTACAGGATTGCCCACAGGCGTTGAAATGTAATTCACGATTACGCCCAGTGCCAGCGCCAGTCCGATGCCAACAGGAAACGCCACCGACATACCGGCAATGGCAATGGCAGCTACCAGCAGGATGTTGGCAATGTTGAAAACCACACCGCCCAAAAAGGCAAACAACAGCGATTTTCCGTCGGCCTGCGCCAAATCGGCCAGAAAACTTCTGCCTTCGGAACCAATACTACCGGCAGTAAAAGCCAGGAGTAGTGAAAGGAGTAAAACCCCAATGGCATAGTCCCAGTAAAACAACTGAAACGGCCAGTGCTTCTGGGCCAGTTTTTGGGTATTGGCCCACGAGCCCCAGCACAACATGGTGATAAAGGCCAGAAAAACGGCTACACCGTACGAATGGATAACAACCATAGCTTTAAATTTTTAAGTTTGGATTTTTATCATTTTAAAAATTACCAGGAAGAAAACACCCGGTTTTTTCATGTTTTTTTGATTCCTGTTTTTCATTCAAAATCATGATTCAAATATATTGAAATCTGCTGTTATAAAGGATGAATATTCATTTTTATGCATTGAATTTTATTGCAAAAAAAATAATTCAATATTTTTATTTTGCACATAAGTTTATTATATTTGTATGAGAAATTTAAATTTACAAATTAAAAAAGGAGGTTATCATGCCAGGATTTAACAGAACAGGACCAACAGGCACCGGCCCGTTGACGGGAAGACAGTTGGGAAGATGTGCCGGGAATGAAACAGATTTTCCGGGAAGGGGATACAGAAACTTTGGCCACAGATTCCGTAGTGGTTTTGGTCGTGGCGGCGGCAGAGGATTGAGATTCAGATGGGGAAATCCGTTTGGACATTATCCTGAAGAATTTGCACCGGATGTTTCGGATGAAACGTTGCTGGAAAACGAAGCACGAACATTAAAAGACCAGCTTTTGCATATAGAAAAGGAACTGGAAAACATTCGTAAAAATAAAAGTAAGGAGTGAGCAGGCTAAGGCTCTGCCTGCATCTCTATAAAATACTAATATTGAAAGGATTGGCGATACTGAGAATTTGGTAAAAAAACTTCGTAGTTAATTTAACCAGGGAGGATTTCAATATGAAGTTAGGAAAAGGATTAGGTCTGGGAGGCCACAAAGGAAATAACAAGGGCGGTGCATTTGGCCCCGGCGGTTACTGCCTGTGTGTAAAATGCGGACACAAAGTTCCTCACCAGCAGGGGGTGAAGTGCACAGAAATCAAATGCCCGAAATGCGGACATACCATGGTGCGCGAAGAACTTGTGAAAAACAAAAAATGATTTTATGGCAGAGAAAAAACCCGTTCTGGAAGCCATTTCAAAGGTCATGCACCCTGCCATCAACTGTTCACTTACCGAACTTGGCATTGTGAAGGATCTGGAAATTTACGACGAAAACATTGTAATTGCCACGTTTGTTTTTCCGTTTCAGAAAATTCCCATAAAAGAAAAACTGATTGGCTCTGTGGAAAACACAGTAAAAAATTTGGGATATAATCTGGAATACATCGTACGTTACATGAACGAAGAGGAGAAAAAACATTTCCTGGAACTGGAAAAATCGAACTGGAACGATACAAAAAATGCAGCAGTCAGTTGTCAACCGTAATTCCCTGAAAATCGCTATTTTTGTGAAAAAGGTTTAGCTATGACAACACTGGAAATTAAAAATGAAATAAAAAAGGCAATTGATGATTTGCCGGATACTATTTTAAATGATGTTTTGGAATACCTGAATGAATTAAAAAATACATCAAAAGAAAAAGTAAGGTTATCAAAAAATCTAAGTTCTATTCTGCGTGAAGATAAAGGACTTCTTCAACGTCTGGCGAAATGATAGATATTAACGATGTTAAATTAATCCATCAAATTCTCATTGAAAAATTTGGAGGCAGTTACGGAATCCGGGATATAAAATTACTTGAATCCGCTTTGGCAAGACCATTCCAGACTTTCGATGAAAAAGATTTGTATCAATCACCTGTTGAGAAAGCTGCCGCACTTCTTGAAAGTATTTTGATAAACCATCCATTTATCGATGGAAACAAACGGATAGGCTACGTTCTAATGCGATTGCTTCTCATTAATAATGATTTAGATATTTCAGCAAACGAAGAAGAAAAATATGCGTTTGTAATATCTGTTTCCCGGAGTACATTGCGTTGGGCGGGGATTATCAAATGGCAAAATGAAAAATTAATTAAAATTGAACCAGGGTTATAAATACCTTTTCGGCCCCGTTCCGTCGCGCAGGCTGGGCATGTCGCTGGGTGTCGATTTGGTGCCCAAAAAAGTCTGTTCACTTAACTGCATTTACTGCGAAGTAGGACCAACCACCAAACTCACCACCCAACGGCTGGAATATATTCCTTACAGAAAAATTGTTACCGAACTCAACGACTACTTTGCGACCAGTCCCCCACCCGATTACATTACCTTTTCGGGCTATGGAGAACCTACGCTAAATTCTGTTATTGGAAAAATTATAGCATTTATCAAAAAAAACCAGCCGCATATTCCGGTTGCAGTGCTGACGAACGGAACACTGCTTTCATTGCCAGAAGTGAGAAACGAACTGCGTCACGCCGACCTGGTGCTTCCCTCTTTGGATGCGGCCACTCAGGAGATTTTTGAAAAAATCAATGTTCCGGCAAAAGGATTGATTATTGAAGAATACATTCAGGGCATCGCGGACTTCCGGAAAGTGTTTTCAGGAAAAATCTGGCTCGAAATCTTTATTTTACCGGGCTACAACGACAAT
>CAZCPH010000302.1:0-4525 GCA_964500105.1 uncultured Mariniphaga sp.
GTATGAATACACTTATGTGGAAGGTGGCAACTTTAATAATCCAGGTGCAATACCAAGCACTGTTCAGATTGACACAATATCGGGCCTCAACCGGGTGTACGATTATTCTTACAGTGTAAGCGCTTCTACCAATATTTACGGAATGTTCCTGCCGTTAAATCCAGAATCGAAGGTAAGAGGGATCCGGCATAAAATGACACCTTCTGTAAGTTTTAGCTATCGGCCTGATTTTGGCGCCGAAAAGTTTGGTTACTGGAAGGAGGTTCAGGTTGATACCACTGGCCGGGTTCGCTATTTTGATGTGAATGACGGTGGAATTTACGGTGGCTCGCCCGGGAGAGGTGCTTCAGGGGCAATCTCCTTTTCTGTGAACAATAATCTGGAAGCCAAGGTGCTGGATGTGAAGGATACAACCAAAACCGATGAGGAACAAAATTTTAAGAAAGTTAAGATTATCGACAACCTGAGTTTTGGAACCTCTTATAATTTAATTGCAGATTCTCTGAATCTTGCACCCATAAACCTGAGGGCGCGAACAACAGTTGCGGGAGTGAGCATCAATTTGGGCGGTGTACTCGATCCGTATGAGGTGAACGATGAAGGAGTAAAAATTCATAAATACGTTTGGAACGAACGTTCAGGATTGGGAAAACTGGGAAGGCTTACACGGGCAAACCTTTCGTTTGGAATGAATTTCAGATCGAAGAAAGGGGAGGAACAGGCTCAGCGAAATCAGGAACTAATTGAAGGCCAGAATATTTTGCCTGGGGATTACAGCCACTACACCGATTTTAATATCCCCTGGGATTTTGGATTCGACTACAGTTTTAATTATGCCGGACCGCGGCGACCTTCGGAAAAGGGAAGAATTACCCAAACCATTGGTTTGCGAGGTAACCTGAACCTTACAGATAAATGGCGGATTAGCGCCAATACCAACTACGACATTGTGGCGGGCGAATTTTCATTCACCACGTTTAATGTTAACCGCGACTTGCATTGCTGGTCTATGGCATTTAATTTTGTACCGTTTGGTTACATGAAGAGCTACAGCTTTACCATCAACGCCAAATCGTCGATGCTGAAAGACCTTAAATTACAAAAACGGCAGAGCCATTACGATAATTTTTAAAATCTGATGAACCATGAAGCGAATTATTTCCACTGAAAATGCTCCCAAAGCGGTAGGCCCTTACAGTCAGGCAGTTGAAGCAAACGGAACACTGTATGTAGCAGGACAGGTTCCGCTGAACCCGGAAACCATGAAAGTGGTTGACGGTGGAATTCAGGAGCAAACCCAGCGTGTGATGAAAAATATTGGCGCAATTCTCGAAGCAGCCGGGTACAGCTATTCAAATGTTGTTAAGTGTACTTGTCTGTTGGCTGACATGGCTGATTTTAAAGCCATGAATGAAGTGTACTCGCAGTTTTTTCCGGAAAATCCTCCGGCCAGGGCAGCCTTTGCTGTGAAAGATCTTCCGCTTGGCGTTCTGATTGAAATTGAGGCAATTGCTGTGAAGTAATTCAGATTTTCTTCACAAATTCTTTTCAGCCTTTCTGTTATCTTTCCAGGAAAGCTGCATCAATTTGTTCGGCCAAAGTATAATCTTTTTCCGTAATTTTTCCTTCGGAATGGGTGAATAGCATCACTTTGACCTTTTTGTAGGAATGAATCAGGATATCAGGATGATGATCTGATGCCTCTGCAAGCGGCATAATCTGATTTACAAATCGTACCGCATCTTCAAAGTTTTTTAGTCCAAACTCTTTTACCCATTTGTTTTCTTCTGTTTTCCAGCTCATTATTTTAGATTTTTACTGTTTTCGTTCCTGTTATTTCTGTTTCTTTTTTTGTTTTGTGAATACCTGTAAAACAGGTAGATCGCAATTACAGCAATAGTGATTGCAATATAAACCACCGGTTTTTCAACCGGTTCGGGAACAGTTGGAGGGTAGAGGTCGGGTGACTGAGCCATCGTTTTTATTCCCAGTACAATGAATAATAATAAAGTCAGAATTTTATGCATAGCTATTGTCTTTTCTTTTTATTAGAAGGAATCAGAGCCAACTTTTGTTCATATTAGGAAGGCAATTCTTAAAACAAAAATTTGAAACAGCAATTTTGTTTTTGTTCAGAATCCGGCACAAAAAAAGTGCCCGGACTTTTCAATCCGGGCACTTCGTTATTTTTTCAGTAATGTGGTTATTCTCCCACTACATCAAATTCCAGTTCAACAACAACATCTTTAAACAGTTTTATTTTGGCAGTATAGGTGCCAACCTCTTTGATGCTGTCTTCGGGCAGGGTAATTTGTTTACGGTCGATTTCAAAACCTTTTTTGTTGATGGCTTCTGCCACCTGAATGGTATTTACCGAACCGAAAATTTTACCTGCAGAGCTTACTTTTGCTCCGATTTTCACTTTTTTGTTCGCCAGTTTTTCAGCAATTGCCAAAGCTTCTTCTCTTAAACGAGCCTCTTTGTGTGCACGTTGTTTGATGTTCTCTGCCAAAACTTTTTTTGCAGAGCTTGTAGCAGCAACGGCTTTTTTCTGGGGAATGAGGAAGTTTCGCGCGTAACCGTCTTTTACGGTTACAATGTCGTCTTTACTTCCCAGTCTTTCAACGTCTTGTATTAAAATAATTTCCATTTCAAGCCTCCTTTTTATTTCAACATATCGGTTACATAGGGCAGCAAAGCAATCTGGCGGGCACGTTTAATAGCCTGGCCAACTTTGCGCTGGTATTTCAAAGAGGTTCCGGTAATACGGCGGGGAAGAATTTTGCCCTGCTCATTCAAAAACCTTTTCAGAAATTCCGGGTCTTTGTAATCCACATATTTGATTCCGTTTTTCTTGAAACGGCAATATTTTTTCTTTTTAATTTCTACTGACGGCGGGGTCAGGTACCTGATTTCGCTTGAATTTTGTGCCATTTTTTATGCCTCCTTTTCTGTTTTTTCTTTTTGAAGCCTTCTTCTTTTTTCACTATACTCAACAGCAAATTTGTCGAGTTTTACGGTCATAAAACGAATGACGCGTTCGTCGCGACGGGATTCGATTTCCAGTTTGGAAATAAATTCAGAATCGGCCTTAAATTCAAAAAGGTGATAAAAGCCGGTAGATTTCTTTTGGATGGGGTAAGCCAGTTTTTTCATTCCCCAGTCTTCTTCATGGACCATTTCACCTCCATTGGAAGTGATGATGTCCCTGAATTTTTTTACCGTTTCCTTTACCTGTGGCTCAGATAAAACGGGAGTACAAATGAAAACGGTTTCATACTGATTCAACATAAACATCTAATTTTAAATTAAACAATCTTAATTTTTGGAGGCGCAAAAGTAGGAATAAATTGTTATTTGTCAAAGAGATTGGTAATATTCGTTACGAAAAATAAATATTGCAGAGATATGCCGGGGTGTATCTCTGCAAAATATTGATTATTCATTGTTTAGAGCGGAATATTTCCGTGTTTTCGCGGAGGGTTGGTTTTGCGCTTGTTTCGTGTCATCTCAAGTGCACCAATTATTTTTTCCCGGGTTTCTTTAGGGTTTATAATCTCATCGACATAGCCTAAAGAAGCTGCTTTGTATGGATTGGCAAATTTTTCACGGTATTCGTCAACGGCTTTCAGTCTTTCCTCATCGTTGTATTTGTTGCGGTAAAGAATGTTTATTGCTCCTTCGGGCCCCATAACTGCAATTTCGGCTGTTGGATAGGCAAAATTCATGTCGGCACCAATATGTTTGCTCGACATCACATCGTAAGCACCTCCGTATGCTTTTCGTGTGATAATCGTAATTTTTGCCACTGTTGCTTCCGAAAAAGCATAGAGAAGTTTTGCACCGTGCTTTATAATTCCGCCAAATTCCTGGGCTGTTCCGGGCAAAAATCCGGGAACATCAACAAAGGTTACGAGCGGTAAGTTGAAAGCATCGCAGAAACGGACAAAACGGGCTGCCTTTGCTGAAGAATTGATGTCAAGTACTCCGGCAAGATGAGCAGGCTGGTTGGCTACAATTCCGACCGGTTGGCCGCCAAACCGGGCAAATCCGCAAATGATGTTTTTTGCATAGTTGGGTTGCACTTCCAGAAAATGGTTATTGTCGATTACACTTTGAATGATTTCGTGCATATCGTAAGGTTTGTTGGGGTCTGCAGGAATCAGTTCCTGAAGTTTTTCGTCGATGCGGTCTGAAGGGTCGATGGTCGTTTTTACCGGAGGATCTTCCATATTGTTGGAAGGCAGAAAACTTACCAGTTCGCGAATCATCATCAAGGTTTGGTCCTCGTCGTCGCCGGTAAAATGGGCCACGCCGCTTTTCGAACTGTGGGTTTGCGCTCCGCCCAGTTCTTCTTTTGTTACATCTTCGTGAGTTACGGTTTTAATTACGTCGGGTCCTGTAACAAACATGTGGCTTTTTTCATTCACCATAAAAATAAAGTCGGTGAGGGCAGGGGAGTAAACTGCACCTCCGGCGCACGGACCAAGAATGGCTGAAATTTGCGGGATTACACCTGACGACA
>CAZCPH010000303.1:0-4512 GCA_964500105.1 uncultured Mariniphaga sp.
AAATTTGTACCGGTTGTCTCTGCAGTACGAACTATCAATACCCGACATCAGAAAGTTTAATCCGCAGCTCGAAACCCGGAATCTTGTGCAGGGTGAAACGGTTCTGATTCCGAAGAAACCGGAAGAAGAGTTTGTTCAGACCGATGAACCCCATGAGGACGACTCTGGTCAACCCGAAATTCCGGTTTTTGAGAATAAATTTTACGACATTGAAATTCCTGCGGTTATTCCCGAAAGTTGCAGGCCCGGACAAAACAACGCTTCAAGGAATACAATCTACGATGTTGCCCTGTTTTTGCCGTTGCATATCCACAATAACAACATGTTAAATCAGGATCGTCAGCCAGAAATAACAGACGATAGTTTTCTTTCAGGCGCAGAAAATGGACTGCAAAATGATACATTAATCGAACTGGATGAACCAAAAGAATTGTTTCACGGGTTTTACCGCGACAGCGAAAATTACCTGCAGTTTTATGAAGGCGTTTTGCTGGCAGTGGATTCCATGAGCAAAGCCGGCATGAAAGTCAGACTGAACGTGTATGATACGGCACAAAATCCGGACACAATCAGAAAGTTTATTTATTCTGATGGCTTTCTGGAAACAGATTTGATCATCGGGCCGGTTTTTCAACAAGTACAAAACGATGTTGCGGCTATTGCAGCAAAAAACCGGATTCCTATGGTGTCTCCGCTTTCGTCACAATCGAGGGTTCTCACCAGCAATCCTTATTATTTCCAGGTAAATCCGTCGCGTGAGTTTCTTGCAGCCAAAACAGCCGATCTGATTGCCGATGAATATTTCAACAGCAATTTTGTGGTTATAAAAACTGCCAACTCCGGAGGAATTTACGAAGAGAAAATTGTGGATATGGTTCGGGAAAAACTCGTTCATTCCGGCTATTGGGGAAATCCGCAGGGAATGCAGCAGCATGTTTACGATTACAGCAGGGATGGAGCTGCCGGGTTGAGGAGGGTTTTCTCTCCTGATAAAGAGAATGTGATATTGGTTACATCGATGAACGAAGGCGATTTGAGTTTGATTTTGTCGAACATCAATAACCTTGCAGACGATTATTCATTTACACTTATCGGATTTAACCGTTACGAGCAATTTGAAAGTATTAGCAAAGAGTTTTTTCATAACCTGAAATTGCAATATGTTGCCCCATACTGGACCGACTATTCCCATCCGGGAACCATTGATTTTCTGAAAAAATTTAAGTCGCATTTCCATGCAGAACCAGAGAATTTCGGCATGCAGGGGTACGATGTTGCTTTTTATTTTCTGAATGCACTCCGGAACTACGGAAAAGAGTTTGAAACATGCCTGCCATACCAGCAGGTGCATCTTTCTCAGGGGAATTACAGTTTTGAAAAGGTTTCGCGTTTTGGCGGGTATATGAATCAGGGGGTTTCGGTTATTGGTTACGAACGCAACTTCGATGTGGTTCGCAAGAGGGTCATCGGACCATTCCGATTCGCACAAAAATAAAAGGGGAGTTCCTTTTTTTTGAAACTCCCCGGAACGGATTTATTTTGGATTAAACACCAAATGCATCAAAAGTTTTTCGGATGATACCGATGGATTCCATCAACTGATCTTCTGAAATTACCAGTGGCGGTGTAAACCGGATAATATGCTCATGCGTTGGTTTGGCCAGTAAGCCGTTCTCTTTTAACGCTACACAAACATCCCAGGCCGTTTTTCCGTTGGTTGGTTTTATGGCAACGGCGTTAAGTAGCCCTTTCCCACGCACTATTTCAATCATTTCTGAAGGAATGGCTTTCATTTCATTTCTGAAAATTTCACCCAGACGCTGTGCGTTTTCTGCCAGTTTTTCTTCCTGCCCGCAACAGGATTTCCGCCGTAAGTGCTGCCGTGTTCTCCGGGTTTGATGGTGAGCATAATTTCGTCGTCAGCAAGAACGCAGGAAACAGGGTACATTCCACCCGAAAGGGCTTTTCCAAGCACCAGAATATCTGGACGAACGCCTTCGTGATCGCAGGCCAGCATTTTTCCCGTGCGTGCCAGACCGGTTTGAACCTCGTCAGCAACGAAAAGTACATTGTATTTTTTGCAGAGTTCTGAAGCTTTTTTCAGGTAGCCATCTTCGGGTACGTAAACACCGGCTTCGGCCTGGATGGGCTCCACCAGAAAACCTGCAACATTAGGGTCTTTCAGTTCTTTTTCGAGCCGTTCCAAATCGTTGTAGGGAATATTGACAAAACCGGGCGTGTAGGGTCCGTAATGGCTATACGCATCGGGGTCCGACGACATGGAAATGATGGTGATGGTACGACCGTGGAAATTGCCGTCGCACACCACAATTTTTGCTTCGTTTTCCGGAATGCCTTTCACTTTGTATGCCCATTTGCGAATGAGTTTCAGGGCCGTTTCGTCAGCTTCGGCTCCCGAGTTCATCGGTAACATTTTGTCGTAACCAAACAGTTTGGTCATGTATTCCTCCCAGTCACCCAAAGTGTTGTTGTAAAAAGCTCTGGATGTAAGCGCAAGAGTGTTAGCCTGTTCTGTAAGGGCGTTAACAATTTTTGGGTGGCAGTGACCCTGGTTAACCGCAGAATACGCGGCCAGAAAATCGAAATACTTTTTTCCTTCCACATCCCAAACAAAAACACCTTCCCCTTTGGCCAAAACCACAGGAATTGGATGATAATTGTGTGCACCAAATTTGTCTTCTTTGGCTATGTAATCTTTCGATGTAAGTTGTACCATAATGAATAGTTTTAAATTTGGTTGCATAAATACAATTTTCGGCGAAAATTTCAAAGGATATTTTACCGGGTTAGTTGGCCCGAAACACGTTTTATAACATGTTTTTACGGTTTCCAGAGCCGGGCAATCAACACTTCGGCTAAAACGAAAAATAATGCCAGTAAAATACACCATTTCCAGAGTTGTTTTCCGGAACGGATTTCCTGCAGAACTTCGGCAAAATTGTCTGAAACCTGATCAAGGACAACAGCTTTTTTCAGGTTCGAAAGATCTATGCGTTCTTCCAGCTCAGCAGAAGAGAAGTATTTTAACTCTGATTCATTTCGGTTGTAGTTGAAGGAAAGTGCTGCTATGGTTTCGTCTTCATTTTTCACCAGATAATGGCCTGCAGCTTCAATGGAACTGCCCAGATTGAGTCTGATTCCCTGTCCCGATACGGTTGTCTCGGGAATGAAATTACTACCGGTTTCGCGATTCTCAATTTCAAAAGAAGTCTCCGGGTTTGCAGTTCTGCTTTGGGAGAGAAGGTGTGAATTGTCTGTTCCAATGGTGTAGGAAATCTGCTGGTCGGGTAAACTGTTCAGCACGATGTTGTAAATTGATGGTACGAAAAGAATGTCGCGGGCAAAGGTTTCATTCTTTTTATTCAGCGGAAAAGCGAACACCCAGACTTTCCCTTTTCCGTAGGGCAATGCCGAAAGCGCCTTGTCGCCGTTTTGAAACCAAAGGAGTTGTGTCTCGCTGGTTTGCATATTTTCAGAAAATTTCAGGTGGCCGTCAATTTGCGGCAAAAGTGCATTTTCCTTTCGTTCCTGAAATACATTTCTGAAGAACCTGTTATCAAAATCAATCCCGGAAATTTCCTGTTTGGTTGTATCTGTTCCGGTTACAGTATTTGCATTGAATCTGGCCAAAAACTGATTGGTTGCTGTTATTTGTTGCAAAAACCGTGGAAACAAAACAACTGAAGTGCCATTGTTTACTGCAGTTTCCAGCTCGTTTAAAAAGCCCGATGAAAAGTTTTCGGGGTTGATAAGGAAAATGGTGTTGGTTTCAGCCAGTTTACTGATTTGCAGACTCTGAATGTCCATGGTTTCCAGTTCAACGTAACTGTCGTTGTTAAAAAGCGCCGAAATGTATTCAAGTCCTTCACGCGAATCGGGGGTGTTGCTGTAAATGGCCAGTGCTTTTAGCTTAGGCTCTACAAAATAGCTGAGGTACCAGGTGTTGTCGTGGGTAAACGGGTAATCGGTTATTTCAACTCTTCCTGTTTGAATTCCTGCCGACGAATTGGTGTAATTCAATGAGGCAGTAATTTCATTTTGTGCGTTAACAGAAAAGTTGGTGATCGATTTCAGTGAGTCGTTCAGAAACAGTCGTAACGGCAAATTCTGGTAATCCTCACTGGAGTTGTTTTTTATTTTTACAAAAATTGTTTCTTCCTGGTTTAGTCCGTGTGCCGGAACTTCCACCCAGCACGAATCAATATAAAGATTGTTTGTTTGGTTTGGAACAAGCGGCATAAAATAACTGAAAACCGATTCGCCTGAGAAATTTTCCAGGTCGGTTATATTTCGCTGGAAATCAGAGATTAAATAAAGGGTTCCCTGCGGCGCATTTTTCAGAATTTTGTTTTGCATGTCGAACCGGTTGTGAATCAGCGACAAGGAAACTGTGGCCGGTGAAGCGGCAACATCTGCTACTTCGCGAATAAACTGTTCTTTGTTGAAAAGATGCTGATGTCTTGGCTCCAAATCGTTGGTCAGTAATCTGAA
>CAZCPH010000304.1:0-4501 GCA_964500105.1 uncultured Mariniphaga sp.
CAGGCCGCACCGACAACGAATACCTTGCAAAGGTTATCGAAGCAGTTATCAAAGCCGGAGCAACAGTGGTAAATATTCCCGACACCACAGGTTATACGCTTCCTTACGAATTTGGCGAGAAAATCAAATTCCTGACTGAAAATGTAAAAGGCATTCACAAAGCGGTTATTTCCACCCATTGCCACAACGATTTGGGCATGGCAACTGCCAACACCATTGCCGGAATTATGAACGGCGCCCGTCAGGCCGAAGTTACCATCAACGGGATTGGTGAACGTGCCGGCAACACCTCGCTGGAGGAAGTGGTTATGACGCTGAAAAGCCGGTATGCAGTACTCGGAATAGAAACAGGCATTAACACAAAAAATATTTACAGTACCAGTCGGTTGGTTTCAAGATTAATGAACATGCCGGTGCAGCCCAACAAAGCTGTGGTAGGCCGCAACGCTTTTGCACACTCCTCTGGAATTCATCAGGACGGTGTGCTGAAACACCGCGAAAACTATGAAATTATGGATCCGGCCGATGTAGGTATTAACGAATCTTCAATTTTGCTTACTGCGCGCAGCGGACGTGCCGCTCTGAAACACCGGCTTGAGTTGCTGGGATTTGAACTTACCAAAGAAAAGCTGGATGAAGTGTACGAGCAATTTTTGAAACTTGCCGATAAGAAAAAAGACATTCGCGACGACGATATCGCTTTACTGGTTGGAGATGCCACCCGCCAGGAACGCCGCATTAAACTTGACTTCTTGCAGGTACTCACAGGAAAAAATCTTACGCCAATGGCTATAATCAGACTGGATATTTCTGGTGAAAAGTTTGAAGCCACTTCCTCAGGAAACGGACCGGTGGACGCAGCCATTAAAGCCGTGAAACAAATTATCCATCGCCAGGTTACTATTGAAGAATTTCTCGTTCAGGCTATCACACGCGGAAGTGATGACATAGGGAAAGTGCACATGCAAATTGAATACAACGACGGAATTTTCCACGGATTCGGTGCACACACCGATATTGTAACAGCATCTGTGGAAGCTTTCCTCGATGCGGTAAATAAATTACCGGTGGCGCAGTAGGGAGTTCAAAGTTCAGAGTTTAAAGATTAATGTTAAAAGATTAAGTACTCAGAAAGAGTTAATTATATGAAAGCAAAAACATTGTTTGATAAAATATGGGATACGCATGTGGTTAAAGAAGTAAAGGGCGGTCCCAATGTGTTGTATATCGACAGACATCTCATCCATGAGGTAACCAGTCCGGTGGCTTTTTTAGGACTGAAAAACAGGGGTTTAAAAGTATTCAGACCCGACCTGACCACGGCCACACCCGACCATAACGTACCCACAGAAAATCAGCATTTAACTATTATGGATGAGCTTTCGCGGCACCAGGTGGAAATGCTGAAAAAGAATTGTGCCGAACATGGAATAACTTACCACGATTTGCAGAGCGATGGACACGGTATTGTGCATATCATTGGTCCGGAACTTGGCCTTACCCAGCCGGGAATGACCATTGTTTGCGGCGACAGCCACACCTCTACCCACGGGGCATTTGGCGCTATTGCTTTTGGAATTGGCACCAGCGAAGTGGAAATGGTGTTGGCCAGTCAGAGTATTATGCAGCCAAAACCTAAAAAGATGCGCATTACGGTAAACGGAGAATTGAAAAAAGGTGTTACGGCAAAAGATATTGCGCTTTACATTATTTCGCAGATTTCAACCAGCGGCGGAACCGGCCACTTTATTGAATATGCAGGTTCGGCCATCACCAGCCTTTCAATGGAAGGACGAATGACCCTTTGCAACCTGAGCATTGAAAGTGGTGCGCGTGGTGGCATGATTGCTCCCGACGAAACCACAATCAATTATGTAAAAGGCCGTCAGTACGCTCCAAAAGGTGAAGAATGGGAAAAAGCGGTTTCCCGCTGGCGCGAACTGAAAAGTGACGAAGGTGCGGTTTTTGACACCGAATACACCTTCAGTGCCGGCGACATAGAGCCAATGATTACCTATGGCACCAATCCGGGAATGGGCATCGGAATTTCTCAGAAAATTCCTACCACAAACGGCATGGTAGGCAGCGACAAAAACACTTTCCAGAAATCATTGCAATACATGGGCTACTACGAGGGTGAATCCATGCTGGGCAAAAAAGTGGATTATGTTTTTGTTGGCAGCTGCACCAACGGTCGTATTGAAGATTTCAGAACTTTTGCTGGGTTTGTAAAAGGCCGCAAAAAAGCAGACAACGTAACAGCATGGCTGGTACCGGGTTCGCAAAAAGTGGAAAAACAGATTCGTGCCGAAGGGTTGGACAAAATTCTGGAGGAAGCGGGATTTGAACTCCGTCAGCCCGGATGTTCGGCATGTCTGGCCATGAATGACGACAAAATTCCCGAGGGGAAATACGCCGTTTCCACGTCAAATCGGAATTTTGAAGGACGCCAGGGACCAGGTGCACGAACCATGCTGGCCAGTCCGCTAACAGCAGCAGCAGCAGCAGTAACCGGGGTAATTACCGACCCAAGAGAGTTCCTGTAGTTTATTTGATTTAAAAATGACCAGACAGCGTTTCTAAATCCTGTCAGCGTCGAATTAATAACACTTGAAAAAATTTTAAAATGGCTTACGATAAATTTTCAACAATAACCTCGCCGGCTGTTCCGTTGCCGGTTGAAAACGTGGACACCGACCAGATAATTCCGGCCCGATTTTTAAAAGCTGTTGAACGCAAAGGATTTGGAGACAATCTTTTTCGCGATTGGCGTTACAATAAAGACGGAAGCCCGAAAGCTGATTTTCCATTAAACGATTCAAAATATTCGGGAAAAATACTGGTTGCAGGAAAGAATTTTGGAAGTGGTTCCAGCCGCGAACATGCCACCTGGGCCATTTACGACTATGGCTTCCGGGTTGTGGTTTCCAGCTTTTTTGCAGACATTTTCAAAAACAACGCATTGAACACCGGTTTGTTGCCGGTTGTGGTTTCACCGGAATTTCTGCAGAAAATCTTTGATAGTATCGAGAAAAATCCGGATGCTGAATTCGAAACAGATTTGGAAAAACAAACTTTTACCATACTTGAAACCGGCGAATCAGAAAAATTTGAAATCAATCCGTATAAAAAGCATTGTTTGCAGAACGGACTTGATGACATCGATTATCTGGTTGAAATGAAGGATGAAATTGCAGCTTTTGAAACTTCGAGATAAACCATTAGTAAATTAAAAAATGACAGGCAAAACAGTTGAAATAGAAGGAAAACAACTCACCATAATGGACACCACGCTTCGCGATGGTGAGCAAACCACTGGTGTTTCGTTCAGCGAAGGGGAAAAACTAAGCGTAGCAAAAGTTTTGCTGGAAGATGTGCGGATTGATCGTATTGAGATTGCATCGGCGCGTGTTTCCGATGGTGAATTTAAAGGTTCAAAACGGGTTTTAAGGTGGGCTTCAGAAAAAGGTCACCTCGAAAAAGTTGAAATACTCGGATTTGTTGATGACAGAATTTCACTCCAATGGATTGCCGATGCAGGTGGAAAAGTGGTAAACCTGTTGTGCAAAGGTTCTCTGAAACATGTTACCGGGCAATTGCGCAAAACTCCGGAGCAACATTTGGCCGACATAAAAAAGGTAATTGCAAATGCCGAAGAAATGGGCATAAAAGTAAACATTTATCTGGAAGACTGGTCGAACGGAATGCGGAGCTCAAAAGAATATGTTCATTTTATGGTTGCGAAGCTAAGCAAAGAGAATGTGCAGCGCATTATGCTGCCTGATACGCTTGGAATACTCGATCCCGATGAAACATACGATTATTGCCGCGAAATGGTAGAAACCTACCCCCAGGTGGATTTCGATTTTCATGCCCATAACGATTACGACCTGGCCATTGCCAATGTTTTTCATGCTATAAAAGCAGGAATCCGTTGTGTACATACAACGGTGAACGGGCTTGGCGAACGGGCGGGAAATGCACCGCTTTCGAGTGTAATTGCCACCATTAAAGACCACCTGAAAATGAAAACCAACGTAAACGAAACGCAGTTGAACAAGGTTTCCAAACTGGTGGAGTCGTTTTCAGGCATCCGTATTCCCACAAACAAACCACTGATAGGCGAATTTGTCTTCACACAATGTAGCGGAATCCATGCCGACGGCGATAACAAAAACAACCTCTATTTTAACGACTTGCTTCCCGAACGTTTCGGAAGAATCAGACAATATGCACTGGGAAAAACATCGGGGAAAGCAAACATCAAAAAGAACCTCGAAGATTTGGGCATAGAACTCGATCCTGAATCGCTGAAAAAAGTGACACAACGAATTATTGAGCTGGGCGATAAAAAAGAAACTGTAACTTCGGACGAACTACCGTATATTGTTGCTGATGTTCTTGAAAATGACCTTATTGAACAGAATATTAGAGTGGTCAACTACTCGGTGAACCACACAATGGGGCTTCGACCGATGGCCAATGTAAGCCTTGAAATTAA
>CAZCPH010000305.1:0-235 GCA_964500105.1 uncultured Mariniphaga sp.
AAGGATAAAACAGCGGATTGCGGTATTTCTTCGTCAACTCGTCTGTTAACTGTTTAATAAAATCTTTTCCTTTGCGAGAACCGCCGGCCCATTCGTTTTTGCCCGGAGCAATTAGCAATGGGTGTGTTTCGTTCAGAAACAATTGTTCGGAAATTTGGCCGGTTTGGGCATCCACAGCATTGCCGGTCAGCAAAACGGCAAAATTTTTCTGCATGTCAGCCTGGTTTTTCCACTG
>CAZCPH010000305.1:245-2108 GCA_964500105.1 uncultured Mariniphaga sp.
CAGCAAAACGGCAAAATCACTGTGCAAGGTGGTGGCCCGGATTCGCCACTGATTCAGGATTGCAGTATCCACTTTTTCCGTAGAAACATTGCCGGTTGAAAAAATAGTGAACGCTTTCTCTTCCTGAGCGAAAACCAAAATTCCGTGGCACAGGAAAAACACAAGAAACCAATATTTCAATATTATCCGCATTCGGCTTTTTAAATGAACACAAACAAAAATGCTCCGACAGTAATTACCAAACCCACCATAAAGACGTTGTAGGCCCAACGCAGCAGGCGGTATTTTTTAGCCAGTACTTTCCCCAGCGAATACTGGTCTTTGGTGAGGGTGGAATAGAGATAAGGATCGTCGTTAATCATTTCACCAACAGCCCATTCGTATTCTTCCAAATCCATGTTATAAAAATTTCCAAAAAACAACAGGTTCGCCTTCTGTTGTTTGATATCGTCGCGAGTAAATTTTCCCGACGAAATATTGGGACGGGTTGAAAGAATAGCCAGTACGATGGTGGACAAACTAAACAGGATGAAAATAATGGTAGGGACAATAATAACCGGTTCCTGTTTGAATTTACTAACCAGCGTAGCAAGGGCTAAGGAAATAATGATACCGTTCAGCGAAATGAGGATATTGGATTTGTTGTCGGCAATATGACTCAGATTAATCTGGTTTCGGGCAGTCAGTTTGAACATGGAATCCACTCCACGTGAATAGCTTTTTGATTTGGCAGCTTTCATTTTCGTTTTAGTTACATGTTGAGCTATATGCTCTTTAAGCAATTCAAGATTTTTTTGTTTTGTTTCTTCCAGGTTGTTCCGGCAGAATACAGTATGCCAGTGGTGTTCTTCAAATAACCGGACCGATTCCTGGTCAAATTCAGCTTTTTTTATTTTGCGAATACCTGCATTTTTCTGCTCCTGTCGGAGCTTTTCTGCCTGTTCAAAATAATTTTCCTGCCCCAGATGCATAAAATCAGCATCGCAAAGCACTTTGGCCAACCTGCTTTCAGGCGATTGCGGAAATGCGGTAGCCCGTATACTCTCGGCAACAGCAATGCGAATAGTTTCATCGACACCATGATGTTCTAAAAATTTTACTGCTGTTTGGGTGCTCTCTTCTTCATGCCCCTTGTACTTTTTCAGGTATCCCACATCGTGAAACCAGGCAGCTAACTGCAGAATGTCCATTTCCACTTCCGTCAATTTCTCCTTGGTTCCGATTAATACAGCATTTTTTACCACATCCTGCGTGTGGGCCAGCGTGTGGTAGGTATAACCTTCCGGGGTTTCATTTTCCAGAAGGCCGGAAACAAACTTTTCAGCCTCCCGGATAATTGTTTCATTCATCTTCATTGTTTCTGAATTTTTGATATTTTCATTCTTCTTTAAAAACATACAGTAAAACCGGACGATTGATTCCCTTAACTTTTGCCGGTTTCTGTGGCATAAACGCCGTTTTCACTTCAGCATCGAGTTCATTGAAAACTTCTCTGGAAATGATGAGCTGCGAATGCCAGCGCTTGTTTAATTGCTCAATCCGCGAAGCCATTATCACCACGTTCCCGGTAATGGAATACTGTTTGCGTACCGATGAACCGATGTTTCCTATAACTGCTTCGCCGTAGTGCAGGCCAATCCCGATTTTTGTTGGTGGGATACTTCCAGCTTTGTTTTCCTGTTTTACTTTTTCGATGATTTCCATGGATGCTCTAACTGCTTTTTGCGGAATGTTTCCTTCAGACACCGGTGCGCCGAAAGTGGCCATAAATCCATCGCCCAAAAACTGGTTGATGACACCGTCGTGGCACTGTACGCTGTCAATCATAAAATGGAACAGGCTGTTCAAATAGGTCACCACCTC
>CAZCPH010000305.1:2118-4272 GCA_964500105.1 uncultured Mariniphaga sp.
TTTTCAAGAATGCTTCCTGCAATTTGAGGAGAAATCTGCTGTCCGAACAGGTCGATGACCTCATTTTTTTCCTTGATGTTATTTAACGAAGCCAGCATTTTCTTTTTAATCAGATCGGCTACAAATCCAGCTGCAATGCCTGAAATCAACAAAATTATTCCCTGTCCCAGGTACTGCATTCCGGTTAAATCGGGATGTAAACGATCCACAGGTGCACCGCTAAAAGAAGTGGAATAATAAGCAGATACAGCCACATATTGGATTGCTGCCATTGCGCCTGAAAAAATGGAAAGTTTAAAGTTTAAACGCAGTGTGGAAAGCACGATAAATAAATAATAGGTGAGTGTTGCAGGAGCCTGAAGAATGACCGTTTGGCCTGAATACTCTACAATGAAAATGAACAAAACCGTTAAAAGCGTTATTTCAGAAAATGAATTTACATAACCAAAAATTCTCCTGTGGTGAAAAAACATTCGCATTTTTTTACCAATAAAAAAATGTATAAATGCCTCATAAACAATAATTAAAAAAGTAAAAATAAAGATGGCATAAATGGCTATGTGGTTATTAAAAAGTGAGAGGTACTGGTGCCGGTAGAAAAAATAGATTACCATAAGCAGGATGGCTTCCAATCCCAGTAAACCAATCAATATTAAAGCACGAAGTCTTTCGCTACTTGCAATTTCAGTATCAAAATGGTACTCTGCACTCACATTTTGTTTTACCTGCTGTTGTTCTGTTCTTCTTTTCACCGTTTCCAGAATTGAATACAGTACAAAGTTAGTTAATATTTACTAACTTGCAAAATAAAGAATAAAGAATAAATAAAATATCATTTAAAGATGCCAGTTTATCTTCTTCCTTTTTCTTTGGGCTTTTTGCATTTCGCGCTCTCTGGCTTTTTGTTCCCTTAAAATTTCACGGTCTTTTTTCAGGGCTTCCCTTTGCATTTCGGCGGCCTCCTTTGCCCTTTCGTGTTCGAATTCCATGTCAGCTTTCAGTTGTTCGCGGTAGAATTCATCCTGTTTTTGCATGTCTTTTCTGAGCCGTTCGTTTTCCTTTTGAATTGCTTCGCGCTCAGCTTCACGGGCTTTTAACATTTCTTCCCTTTGAAATTCGCGGTCTGATTTTTCCAGTTCCCGGTAATATTCATCCTCGCGTTTCTGGTGCTCTCTGATTGCTTCATCCTGGCGGTTCATTTCCTCCCGGATACGTTCGCGTTCTTTTTGAATCTCCTCACGTTCCACTTCCATCTGCTTTAACATGGTTTCACGCCGGGCCTTGCGTTGATTACGGATTCCCTCGCGTTCAATTTCAGCCTGTTTTGTAGCTGCTTCACGCATGCGCTCTTCATTGCGTTTCGCATCTTCTCTTAATTGTTCGTTTTGCTGTCTGATAGCTTCTTTCTCCCGTTCCAACTGTCTTGCTCTGTTTTCAGCAGAATTTTCAATTATTTCTCTTCCTCTTCGTTCTACATTGTTCCGCTGTGCATACATGGCCGCAGAAGTAACGGTTAACAAGGCTAATATCATCAAAAACTTTTTCATGATTTTGTTTTTAAAATTATGTGCAGAATAATAAGCAATATCAGTGCCAGATTCAAAGAGCATAAATCATCAATCAGTTCAAACCGCCATTATTCCTGTCAACGAAACACCGAAACCGCCTTGATGAGTCTGTTGAACGATTATCAATATGAAAATGAAACTAAAAAAATGATAATAAACCGGACAATTATTTCTGTATCGCATAGTAAAAGGCAACAACACTTCAAAAGCGATTAAACTTGTTATGTACAGCTATATAAAATGATTTTTGGTTGACTTTTTTATAAGAACCCATTAACGATATCTGTTTGGAAAGTGCAGGAACGGTTTTTGGGAGGAGTTGTGAACCGAATTGATATTATAAACAAACGATGATAATAAAAACAGAAAAGACATGAAAAATTATTGGTTTATTTTGGTTTTCATTTCTGGCATGGCAATCTTGAATGGTTGTACCGAAGAAGAAGTTATTCCTCAGAATGGTACTGAATCAGAAGTTGATGCCTTTAAAAATGTAAGCGTAAAGGGACAGGTGAAGGTGATTTTTACTAATCCGTCCACAAACCTGAAATCAGCTCAAACCTCCAATGCAACAGACTATAAAGTA
>CAZCPH010000305.1:4286-4501 GCA_964500105.1 uncultured Mariniphaga sp.
TTACTTTCGATTACTGCTGATGAAGATGTGGATTTATCCGACAGTGTTGAAGTGGAGATCTGGTCAGGTGAACTTGACGAAATCCGACTTGAAAAGGATCAGGTTGCTGAGTTTATCGGGAATTTTAACCAGGAGGAATTAACAGTTGTAACCGAAGCACGAAGTAAATTGTCGTTACTTGGAGTTCAGGTTGACAGGCTTTACTGCAAAACGGA
>CAZCPH010000306.1:0-4499 GCA_964500105.1 uncultured Mariniphaga sp.
AGCTTTGGGTGTAAGCGCGGCAACCGAGTCAATCACCACAATATCAACTGCGCCTGAACGCACAAGATTGTCCACAATCTCTAGCGCCTGCTCGCCGTTATCGGGTTGAGAAATCAGCAACTCTTCAATATCCACGCCCAGTTTTTGGGCATAATACGGGTCAAATGCATGTTCGGCATCAACAATTGCTGCAATGCCACCAGCCTTTTGTGCTTCGGCAATGGCGTGAATGGCCAGTGTGGTTTTACCCGATGATTCGGGACCATAAATCTCCACTACCCTGCCACGCGGATAGCCGCCAATTCCGAGCGCAACATCCAGCGCTATGGAGCCCGATGAAATGGCCGGAACATCGTCTGCAACGCGGTCGCCCAAACGCATAATCGACCCTTTACCATAACTTTTTTCAATTTTGTCCATGGTCAGCTGAAGTGCTTTCAGCTTTTCCTTGTTCACTTGTGCTTTTTCTTCTTTAGTCATATCCGGTAAGGTTATAAATTTAAACTTGTTAAAATCTGATTTGAATGATCTTTGGTTTTTACTTTATCGAAAATTTCCTGGATAATTCCATTTTCATCGATAACAAACGTTGTGCGCAAAACACCCATATATTTTTTGCCGTACATACTTTTTTCACCCCAGGCTCCGTAAGCCTGAAGAATTTCTTTTTCGGTATCGGCAATCAGGTTAAACTTCAGACCGTACTTTTCCCTGAATTTTTGGTGTGATTCTGCGCTGTCGGGGCTTACTCCAATCACCTCGAACCCTTTTTCGAGCCATTCACTGTAATTGTCATTTAAATTGCAGGATTCGGCCGTGCAGCCTGGCGTATTGTCCTTCGGATAAAAATAGAGAATCAGTTTTCTTCCCTTGTAATCACTCAGTTTAATTTCTTTGCCGTCCTGGTTCAATCCTGCAAAATCAGGAGCTTTATCCCCTGTTTTCAATGTTGTCATATCTGTTTCTTTTTTTCGAAGAGTTACAAATATACGTCTTTTAATGATAAATGTCAGGTAACTTTTTAACAGATTCCTGTTGTTTGGAAACTGACAGGAGCGAAGCATTGCACAATTTTTGTAATTTTACCTTGTATTTGAAAACAATACAAATATTAACCATGCAAATTAACTTTTATCGCATAACTGGAATACTGTTCCTTTTTCTTCTGCTGGTTGTACACACAACTGGTTTTGCAGGCAATCAAAATGTTTCGGCAATTAGGGCCATGCAATTGTTTGATGCCGGCAATTATGCAGAAGCTGAAAAAATGTTTGGCATTCTGCTGGAAGAAGAGCCGCGGAACCCGATGTTAAATTATTATTACGGCGCTTCACGCACCGAAACCGGTAATTTCAGCGATGAAGATTTGAACCGTTTGTTGCTTGCCGGAAAAAATGTGACACCCGACCGGCTCAATTATTATCTGGGAATACAGTATCACGCCAGGAACAACTGGGATCAGGCACTAAAATTTTACAATCAGTTCAGATTGAGTGTACCAGAATCTGACCAACAGGAACTGCAACTGGCAACCAAAATTCAGCAATGCTATGACAAGATTAATCCATTCGCTGAAAATACGATTGTTCAAAACCCCGAACCGGAAGAAATTTCAGCAAATAAAACAGAGCATGCAGATGAATCAATAGTTTTGCAGGAGGCGAATGAAGACTTTGTTATTGAAGCAGAACCAGACACTTTACCGCAAAATACAGAACCAGACGAAACAGCGCAAAACTTTCAGGAAGAGAATCTTCAGCCGGAAGAAAAGCCAGAATCGGACACAGAAAAATCCGAAACAGAAACCGATATATCTGAATCTCAGTCCGATTTTAACATTGACCGGAAAGTATTGCCCGATTTACCAGGCGTTAAAGCTACTTATGAACTCCCCGAAGGCGAACAAATCGAATTTCAGGTGAACAGTGCCATTACCTATTTATTCGATTCGCAGTTTCAAACCGATGAAGGAAAATCTTTTTTTGAACACGGTAACGCGTTAAAACAGGAACTGGAACAAAAAATCAGGGAAGCAAACAAACTTCGCGAAAATTACAGCAATGAAAAAAATCCGGCAGTAAAAGCTGAACTGGGAGAAAAAATTCTGTCTCTGGAAAACGACTCATACAATCTTCAGAGCGAAATCAACCGGCAATTTTCCAGTGCAAGAAACGCAGAAAACCAGTATTGGAACAGTGCCGGTTCAATTGCAACCTACAATTTCCAGGTAGAACTTGAAAAAATCCAATCGGCTTTAAAAGGAGAAACCGTTAACACAGAAGAGAGTCGAACACAAAGAGATTCTGTAACTGTTCCCCCTGCCGCTGTTTCAGAATTTTTTGAAACAAATCCGGCCATTTCATCCAATCAAAACGACAAACTGGTTTACAAAATACAAATTGGTGCATACAGCAGAGGCGTGCCGGCATACCGGCAGCGATTGTACAAAAAATTGTCATTTATTCGAAAAATTGAGAACTACACAGACGAAAAAGGCGTAGTAGTTTATACCACCGGAAGCCTCTCAAATCTGGAAGATGCCGAAAAATTGCGCAATCAGGTAAAACAGGAAGGAATACAAGATGCTATTGTTGTACCCTATTTTAACGGAAAAAGAATAACTTTGGAGCAGGCAAAAAAAATTGAAGCAGGCGATGACATCTAAAGAGACTAAACGCAAACCGGAATCGGGAAAACAAAATGAGGCATACAGCGACTATTCGCTGGTACTCCACAACGACGATGTGCACAGCTTCGACTATGTAATTGAGGCGCTGATAGATATTTGCGACCACGATTACGAACAGGCAGTGCAATGCACCTTAATTACGCACCACAAAGGCAGTTGCGATATTAGAAAAGGTGAGTTTGAAAAGTTAAAACATATGAAAAAGGCACTCACAGACAGAGAGTTAAATGCTACAATAATTTCACAGCCATGACAGTTTTCACCATTATTTTGCTCATTTTTCTCGGACTGCTTTTGCTGCTGATTGAATTTGCGGTTATTCCGGGAGTTACCATTGCCGGAATTGGCGGGTTTATTTTGCTGGGACTGAGTGTTTACATTGCTTTTGCAGAATATGGCACAGGAATCGGATTTCTTACCCTGACATTTGTTCTGATAGCATCTCCACTGCTGATCGTTTATTTTTTCAAATCGAAATCCGGTAAAAAAATGGTGCTTGAATCGTTTATCGATGGAAAAGTGGAAACCGTGGTAAGTGAAAAAATCCATGTGGGTGACACCGGCAAAACCATTGGCAGACTGGCCCCGACGGGTAAGGTGAAAGTGAATGGAGAAGTACTGGAGGCAACGTCAACCGGAAGTTTTGTTGATCACAACACAGAAATAAAAGTTGTAAAAATACTGACGAATAAAATAATTGTTGAACCTGTAAAAAAATAAAAAAATGATTGAATCAGTAGGTACCTGGGGAATGATAATTGGAGTAATTGTATTGCTTTTCATTATCCTCTATTTTATCCCAATCGGGTTGTGGTTTTCAGCCCTTGTTTCAGGCGTAAAAATTTCGCTTTTACAACTTTTCCTTATGCGTTTCCGGAAAGTTCCGCCCGGAGTTATTGTGCGGGCTTTAATTGAAGGAACAAAAGCCGATGTTCCGCTTAGCCGCGATGCGCTTGAAGCCCACTACCTTGCAGGTGGGCATGTGGCACGGGTTGTACACGCCCTTGTGTCGGCTTCGAAGGCAAACATCGATTTAACTTTTAAAGTAGCCACAGCCATCGACCTGGCAGGGCGCGATGTGTTCGAAGCTGTTCAAATGTCGGTAAACCCGAAAGTCATCAATACACCTCCGGTTACTGCCGTCTCAAAAGACGGAATCCAGCTTATTGCAAAAGCGCGGGTAACTGTTCGTGCAAGCATTAAACAATTGGTTGGTGGTGCCGGCGAAGACACTGTTTTGGCACGTGTTGGTGAAGGAATTGTTTCTTCCATTGGTTCGTCACACTCGCACAAAGCTGTGTTAGAAAATCCCGATTTTATTTCGCGTGTTGTTCTCGAAAAAGGTCTCGATGCCGGAACAGCATTTGAAATTCTTTCCATCGATATTGCCGACATCGACATCGGCAAAAACATTGGCGCCGGGCTACAGATGGATCAGGCCGAAGCCGATAAAAATATTGCACAGGCCAAAGCTGAAGAACGACGGGCCATGGCTATTGCCCTTGAACAGGAAATGATAGCAAAAGCACAGGAGATGAAAGCCAAAGTAATTGAGGCCGAAGCAAAAGTTCCGCTGGCCATTGCCGATGCATTTAAAAATGGCAACCTGGGAATAATGGACTACATGAAATACAAAAACATTATGGCCGATACTGCAATGCGTGATTCAATTGCCGGTGAAGACCAAAAAAGCAATGAAGAATAAAAACCACAGTATTAAGAAATGTTTAACTACATAGTTATTAACATTCTCTTAACTCAAAATTCGAAATCTGAGTTTATCTTTGCAGCATAGTTTTAGTTCATAGGT
>CAZCPH010000307.1:0-4472 GCA_964500105.1 uncultured Mariniphaga sp.
TATCCCTCTTTTTAAAACAAGCATGGAAAGAACAAATCAACAGTACGATTCGGTTATCGATAGCTGCAGGTCGGTATTTAGTCAGAAAATGAATGATTACGGCACGGCTTGGCGAATTTTAAGGCCAAAATCGCTGACTGACCAGATTTATATTAAGGCAAGCCGGATTAGGAGTATCGAAGAAAAAGGTGTTTCGAAGGTGAAGGAAGGCATTCGGCCCGAATTTATAGGTATCGTAAATTATGCCGTTATGGGTTTAATTCAGCTGGAATTAGGTCCGTCTGAAACCGAACTGGACAAGGAAAAAACACTGGAATATTACAATAAATATTTTCAGACTGCAAAAGCGCTTATGCAGGATAAAAACCACGATTATGGCGAAGCCTGGAGAAAAATGCGCATCAGTTCCTACACCGATTTAATTCTTATGAAACTGAAACGAACCAAACAAATTGAAGATAACGAGGGAAAAACCGAAGTTTCCGAAGGAATCGACGCCAATTATCTCGACATAATTAACTATGCTGTTTTCGCCCTCATTAAAATAGATCTCAAGGAATAATTTAACATTGATTATGAAAATTTTTAAACATATTGCCCGCATTCTGGTGGGATTAACATTTATTTTTTCAGGATTTGTAAAAGGAATTGACCCCTGGGGCTCAGCGTACAAATTTACCGACTATTTCAATGCCATGCATCTGGAATGGCTGACATGGGCAGCTCTGCCGCTGGGAATTTTGCTGTCGTTTGCTGAATTTGCCATTGGAATTGCGCTGTTATTTAACGTACTTCTGCGATTTTTCTCGTGGCTGGCTCTGATTTTTATGGTTTTTTTCACCGGTCTTACGTTGTGGATTGCCATTGAAAATCCGGTAACTGATTGTGGTTGCTTTGGCGATGCACTGGTAATATCAAACTGGGAAACCTTTTACAAAAATGTGGTGCTAATTGTGCTGACCATCATCGTTTTTGCATACAGAAATAATATGAAAGGTTTGCCCGGCAAAAAAACAGGATTTGCCCTTGCGTTACTTTCGGTGGTCGGCTATGCAGCAGTTGTTTTCCACTCGTATAACCACCTGCCAATATTTGATTTCAGACCATACAAGGTTGGTGTAAATATCTCCGAAGCAATGTCCATTCCTCCGGATGCCCCGCAGGATGTTTATGAAAATATTTTCTACTACAAAAACATAAATTCCGGAGAAGTTGAGCAGTTTACTGAAGAAAACTATCCCTGGCAGGATACCCTGAATTACGAATTTCATGACATGGAATCATTTCTTGTTCAGGAAGGTTATGAACCACCCATTCACGATTTCAGAATTGAAACACCGGAAGGAGACGATATTCTCGACTTTTTCCTTTACGACGAAAACTACGTTTTTATGGTGATTGCCTACGATTTAAACAAATCGAGCACAAAGCCTCAGGAAAAAATCAATACACTGGCCATCTGGGCTTTGGAGCATGAAATGGCTTTCATTTGTCTCACCTCTACCCTGCCCGATGAATCGGCTGCTTTTGCAGAGCAACATGGAGCTCCGTATGAATTTTTCAACACCGATGAAATAACATTAAAAACCATTGTGCGGTCAAATCCCGGACTGATTGTTTTGAAAGACGGAACAATTGTGGCCAAATACCATTATAACGACATTCCCGCACCTGAAGATTTTGAAGCGGAATTCATCAATAAATAGTTAACAATAGCCTGGCTTAAAAATGCTGCATTGGCAATCTGACTTAAGCGTTTAAATTTGTATCGGAAATTCATTCATAATAAACTAAATACCAGAAAAATGAGAAAGAAAATAGTAGCAGGAAACTGGAAATGCAACACCAACTTACAGGAAGGAATTGAGCTGGCCAAAGCGGTTGACACACTGGTGGCCAAAGAAGCTGCCAACGATGTAGTTGTGGTGCTGGGCGTGCCGTTTACCCACTTAACCAAAGTGGTTGAATCGGTAAATACTGATCGTATTGGTGTTTCGGCCCAAAACTGTGCTGCCGAGCCCAAAGGCGCATTTACCGGCGAAGTTTCAGCCGAAATGGTGAAATCAACCGGTGCCGGATTTGTGATTCTTGGCCACTCAGAACGCCGTGAATATTACGGAGAAACCAGTGAAGTTCTGAATAAAAAACTGGCACTGGCACTCGAAAACGAGCTCACTCCTATTTACTGCTGTGGCGAACCGCTTGAAGTTCGCGAAGCTGAAGCTCAAAATGAGTATGTAAAAAAACAGCTCGAAGAAACCATTTTTAAACTGCCGGTAAGCGATTTCAAAAAGCTGGTAATTGCATACGAACCCATTTGGGCCATAGGCACCGGAAAAACTGCCAGTTCAGAGCAGGCGCAGGAAATTCATGCCTTCATCCGTTCTGTTATTGCAGAAAAATTTGGTAACGAAGTAGCAGAAGAAACTTCAATTCTTTACGGCGGAAGCTGCAAACCCAGCAATGCCAAAGAACTTTTTGCCAACAAAGATGTGGATGGCGGACTCATTGGAGGTGCGTCGCTGAAAGCAGAAGATTTCCTCGGAATAATTCAGGGATTCTGAAATTAAGTGTTCATTTGCATAAAAGGCTTTATGAAAAGATTTTCAGGTGCAGTTTTCCACCATTCTTTTCATGAAGCCTTTACTTTTTAAAAAATACTCCTTACAACTTCATTCCAATGGATTACTACAAAATTGAAATAGAAATCACTCCTTTTGAAGAATGGTTTCGTGATGTTCTGTCGGCAATGCTGGGTGAAATTGGGTACGAAAGTTTTATTGAAACAGAAACTGGTGTGGAAGCTTTTATCCCTGTAACCCAATTTAATGAACCGGAGTTAAACAAATTGCTTCATTCGTTCGACGACAGTTTTTCCTTCCGGGTAAACAGGGAATTCATTAAAAGTCAAAACTGGAACGAAGTGTGGGAGAAAAACTATTTCAAGCCGTTGGTTGTTGGAGATGAATGTCTGGTTCGGGCGCCTTTTCACAAAGAATATCCAAGGTGCAAATACGAAATTGTGATTGAACCAAACATGGCTTTTGGAACCGGCAACCACGAAACCACATCCATGATGCTGGAAGCCATTCTGAAAGAAAATCTGACCGGCAAAAAAGTGCTCGATATGGGCTGTGGAACGGGAATACTGGGAATTCTGGCCTCCATGAAAGGCGCTTCGGAAATCACTGCCATCGACATTGACGAGTGGTCGGTAAAAGGAACCTGCGAAAATGCTGCCCTGAACAACATCAAAAACCTGACGGTGAAAAAAGGCGATGCCTCGCTGCTGAGAAGCGAAAAGTACGATTTCATTTTTGCCAACATTCATAAAAATGTATTGTTGAGTGACTTGCCGGCCTACGCAAGTTGTATGAACCCAAACGGTAAACTTTTTATCAGCGGGTTTTATTCTGAAGATATTCCTGGATTGAAGGCCAAAGCCGAAAGTGTTGGATTGAAAGATGCAGGCTTCACCACAAAAAATAACTGGGTAGCTACGTTTTTTGTAAAGACTACTGATGAATAGTTTTCAACACTTCTCCCCGATCCATCTCCCAAACCTCCAAATCACGGATGTTATTTCCGTCGATTGCAAACCGAACGGCAGTGCATTTTTTATGAAACCCTTTATAACCGGCAGCTCCCGGATTAATGTGCAGCAACTCCAGTTTTTTATCATAAATCACTTTCAAAATATGCGAGTGCCCGCTGATGAATAATTTGGGTGGCTGGGTGAAAATTTCCGGTTTCACATAACGTTCGTAGTGCCCTGGATACCCGCCAATGTGCGTCATCCAAACATCTGTATCTTCGCACATAAAACGTTGGTGTTGCGGGTAAACAACACGAATTTCCTGTCCGTCGATGTTGCCGTAAACACCTTTCAGTGGTTTAAATGCGGCCAGCTCATCCGCTAAATCAATTGAGCCAAAATCTCCGGCATGCCAGATCTCATCAACCTTTTCAAAAAAAGTAAAAAGCCGCTCGTGCAAAAAACCATGAGTATCCGATAACAATCCAATATGTTTCATAAAAAATGAAATTGAGTCATTAAAATACACTAAATTTGTTTGAAAGAAATGCAAAAACAAAAGTATGATATCAATTGTAGCAAAATTTAAAGTAAACAAAGGAGAGGAAGAAAAATTTTTGTCACTTACAGAAAAGCTTGGCAAAGCTTCCAGAGCAGAAACAGGTTGCATTGAATATGTGTTGCACAAGCACACCTCAAAAAAACAGACCTATTGCATGCTTGAAAAATGGCAGAACCAGGCGGCAATTGATGAACACAACAACTCCAGGCATTTTACCGAAATAGTTCCCCTGCTAACTGAAATTGCTAAAGTGAAAATAGATATTTACCGACCGGTTTAACAGAAAATAACAATGAAACAAATTGTAATCGTCCGTCATGCTAAAGCAGTTCCTTACGGATACGAAGATGATTTTAACCGTAATTTGACCGACAG
>CAZCPH010000308.1:0-4450 GCA_964500105.1 uncultured Mariniphaga sp.
GTACATCGTAGCTATCGACCACCACAAAAACGTGATTCACATGGTGGAAAACCTGCTCGAAGGCGAATCTTCCCAAATGGATTACATTCATCATCTGCTCATTAACCTCAATTTTTCTACCGGGAAATTTAAGGCGCTGGAGCATGAAACTTCCAATATTACCGATGAGGAATACAAGCAAATGGTTATCAAAGGGAAAGAGCACTGTTATCGCGGCGATGTGTTTCAGATTGTGCTGAGCCGGCAATTTTCCCAGCAATACGAAGGCGATGATTTTAATGTGTACCGTGCGTTGCGTTCCATTAATCCGTCGCCTTATTTGTTTTATTTCGACTACGGCAGCTACCGGATTTTCGGTTCCAGTCCAGAGGCCGAAATCCGCATTATGAACAATAAAGCCTACATTCATCCCATTGCAGGTACGTTTAAGCGCACCGGCAACGACGAGCAGGACCGCGAATTGGCCGAGCAACTCAGCAAAGACCCGAAAGAAAACGCCGAACACGTGATGTTGGTTGACCTGGCACGAAATGATCTGAGCCGGAATGCTGACCATGTGGTAGTTGAAACCTATCGCGAAGTGCAGTTCTATTCGCATGTGATACACCTCGTTTCGCAGGTATCCGGAGAAATTACCGACGATACCAACCTGATAAAGGTTCTGGGAGAAACGTTTCCGGCAGGCACGCTTTCCGGAGCGCCCAAATACAAAGCCATGGAACTGATTGACAAATACGAAAATCAGAATCGCGGTTATTATGGTGGTTGTATCGGTTATCTCGGTTTCGACCGTACGGTGAACCATGCCATTATGATTCGTTCATTCCTGAGTAAAAACAACCGTCTGTTTTACCAGGCTGGTGCCGGAATTGTGGCCGACTCGAAGGAAGAAAACGAGCTGCAGGAGGTAAACAACAAACTGGCAGCGTTGAAAAAGGCGATTGAGATGGCGAAGGAGATTAATTAGGAGTCCCATCCTAACCTTCCCCCAAGGGGAAGGAAAAAGAGGCAGAATTCAATGGTAAACTGAATTAATTTAATGGAAAATGAACAATAAAAATAGTACTCAACAATCTCCCTCCTTTGGATTTATTTCTTCGGAAGGGATTAAGGGAGGCTCTCTCCCCTCCTTGGGAGGGGCCGGGGGAGGCTTGTCCATACTGGTTATCGATAATTACGATTCATTCACTTACAACCTGGTGCACGCCATAAAAAAAATATCAGGTTTGCCGGTGGACGTGTTTCGCAACGATGAAATTTCGCTGGATGAAATTGAAAAGTACGACAAAATTGTACTTTCACCGGGTCCCGGACTGCCGGAGGAATCAGGTTTGCTTTTGGAGATTATTAAAAAATATGCTCCGAAAAAAAGTATACTGGGGGTTTGTTTGGGGCACCAGGCCATTGGCGAAGCTTTTGGCGGAAAACTGCGCAACATGAATCGCGTGATTCATGGAATGGCGACTCCTGTTAAACTAACTGCCAGTCGTTCCGTTCTTTTTAACGGATTACCCGAATCTTTTGATGTTGGTCGTTACCACTCCTGGATTGTGGAAAAGGAAAATCTTCCTGAATGCTTCGAAATCACAAGTTTCGATAACGAAGGAATGATTATGTCAATGAAACACAAGGTATTTGATGTGGAAGGCGTTCAGTTTCATCCGGAGTCGGTTTTAACGCCGTTGGGCGAAAAAATGATTGAAAATTGGTTAGGAGCCCCCTCTAACTCCCCCAAAGGGCGAGAATAAATATAGCCCCGGGATTTATCCCGGGGATGGAATTTTGGTAAATAAATTGAGGTGTGTCCAACTCCATTTATTGAAAAACAGACGTTTCGCACACCGTAAAATAAAAAATTGATTAATATGAAGAAAACACTTGAATATCTATTTGAAGGAAACTCACTTTCCCGCGCTGAGGCCCGCCAAAGTCTGCTGGAAGTGGGAAAAGGAATGCACAGCGAGGTGGAGTTTGCTTCGTTTCTTACCGTATTTAAAATGCGGCCCGTAACTTCCGATGAGCTGGCAGGTTTTCGCGATGCCATGGCCGAATTGTGCCTGGTAACCGACCTCTCGGATTATGACCCCATAGACGTGGTGGGAACCGGCGGCGACGGAAAGAACACCTTTAACATTTCAACCCTTGCCTGTTTTATTATTGCCGGTGCCGGAGTAAATGTGGCCAAACACGGCAACTACGCTGTTTCGTCCACCAGCGGCTCGTCCAATTTGCTCGAGCTGTTGGGGTACAAATTCAGTAATGACCCGGCCAAGCTGAAAAACGATTTGGACAAAAGCAACTTCTGCTTTATGCACGCACCGCTTTTCCATCCGGCCATGAGATATATTGCGCCGGTTCGCCGGGCTTTGAAGGTGCAGACTTTCTTCAACATCCTGGGCCCGATGGTGAATCCTTCTTCACCAAAATACCAGGTATTGGGTGTTAACAACACTGAAAATTTCGATCATTACCGGAATGTGTACGAAACACTGGACGTAAATTTTACGGTTATCAACAGCAACGACGGCTACGACGAGGTTTCACTGACTGATTCCACCCGTTTTGCTCAGAAAGAAAAAGAAGGGTATTTTGCGCCGGCTGATTTCGGTTTTGAAAAAATTCACCCTGGAACCATTTATGGCGGAGATTCTATCGAGGAGGCCGCACAAATATTCATGGATATTCTGAAAGGAAAAGGTACGCCGGAACAAAACAACGTGGTGATAGCCAATGCGGCGGTGGGACTGAATCTGGTTCATTCTGAAAAAAGCTTGCAGGAATGTGTGGATATGGCCGGCGAATCGCTGAAAAGCGGAAAAGCATTGCAAAAACTGAGAGCGGTTGTAGAATAAAAAAATAGCACCGTCCTTTAGGGCGGTGAAAAATGAAATACATGAACATTCTCGAAAAAATAGTTGAAACAAAAAAGGTGGAAGTGGCCCGGCAAAAAAAAGTGATGCCGGTGGCACAACTCAAAAAATACCCTGCTTACAAACGAAAATGCAACTCGTTGAAAGCGGCTTTGCTGAAATACAATTCTTCAGGAATTATTGCCGAGTTTAAGCAGAAGTCGCCTTCAAAAGGGGAAATCAATTTTGGAGTGAAAGTGGAGGAAGTGACCAAGGGATATGCAGATGCCGGAGCAGCAGGTTTGTCGGTTTTAACCGATTACGAATACTTTGGCGGAACGTTGGCTAATCTTACCAAAGCACGCGAAGCGAATCCGAACATTCCGATTCTTCGTAAAGATTTTATGATTGATTCGTACCAGGTGGTGGAAGCAAAGGCTTTTGGCGCCGATGTGATTCTGCTCATTGCTACCTGCCTGGAAAAAGAACAGGCAGAAACACTGGCCAAAAAGGCCAAAAGCCTGGGCATGGAAGTACTGATGGAAGTTCACAATGCCGATGAACTGAATTTGGTGAACGATTTTGTGGACCTTGTTGGTGTAAACAACCGCAACCTGAAAACCTTTGAAGTGGATGTTGAAACGTCGGTGAAACTGGCTAAACTTATTCCCGAACGCTTTGTGAAAATATCGGAAAGCGGACTTGCCGGCGCTGATACCATTCATTATTTAAGGAAGCACGGTTTTAAAGGTTTTCTGATTGGCGAAACGTTTATGAAAACCGAAGACCCGGGCGCGGCCTGCAAAAAGTTGATTGAAAGTTTATAATTAGCACCGTCCTTCAGGGCGGTGTCATAGAAATAAGTTGTATAAGTTTTGGCGTGTGTTTTTGTGGCGAAGCAAACAAAAATCATGACAAAACAAAACTGAAAAAGGTAAAATGATCGATATTCTGAAAATAAAAGTCTGCGGAATGAAATTCACCGCCAACCGCGAAGCAGTGGAGAAATTGCCGGTGGATTTTCTTGGATTTATTTTCTATCCGAAATCCAAACGGTTTGTGGGGGAAAGCACAGAACCCGGGCTTTTCAATTCAACAAAAACCAAAGTGGCTGTTTTTGTGGATGAAAACGCGTTTGAAATTCTTGGCCTAACCAAAAACTTTGGTTTTGAAACTGTGCAGTTACATGGAAAAGAAAACCCGAAAACCTGTCAATTGCTGAAAAATCAGGGATTGAAAGTGATAAAAGCCTTCAATGTGAGTGAAGATTTTGATTTTTCTTTGCTGAAAGCTTTTGCCGATACCGTAGATTATTTCCTGTTTGATACCAAAACAGAACTTCCCGGTGGTTCAGGGAAAAAATTCAACTGGGAAATCCTCGAAAAATACCAGGGAAATATTCCTTTCCTTTTAAGTGGCGGAATCGGGCCGGAGGATGCCAAAGCCATTAAAAAACTGAACCATCCGCAGCTTTTCGGTATCGATCTGAACAGCGGTTTTGAAGATGAGCCGGGAGTAAAGAATATTGAAAAACTGAAAGGGTTTATAATGCAAATAAAACAGTAATAGTTTGTCATTCCCGCGCAGGCGGGAATCTGCAA
>CAZCPH010000309.1:0-1108 GCA_964500105.1 uncultured Mariniphaga sp.
TATTCTCGCAACACAACATCCCGAACACGGCGGGTATGTTTATTTTACGCCGGCGCGGCCGCTTCATTACCGGGTGTATTCAGCACCCAACCAGGGCATGTGGTGTTGCGTGGGCACGGGAATGGAAAACCATGGGAAGTACAACGAATTTATTTACACCCATCAGGATAATTCGCTCTATTTGAATCTGTTCATTGCATCGGAACTGAACTGGCAGGAAAAAGGAATCCGGTTGAAACAGGAAACCGGGTTTCCGTTTGAGGAGAAAACTAAGCTGACAATAACCGAAGGTTCGGGGCAGTTTGAACTGAAAGTGCGTTATCCGGGCTGGGTTGCTGAAAGTGCTTTTCATTTAAAAATAAATGGTGAATCATGGCCGGTTTCTGGCTCTCCTTCATCGTATGTAAGCATCGACCGGTTGTGGCAAAAAGGCGATGTGGTGGAAATTGAACTTCCGATGCAGCACAGGCTCGAGCAACTGTCCAATGTGTCCAATTATTATGCTTTTATGCACGGACCCATTTTGCTTGCTGCCAAAGCCGGTACTCACAATTTGGCCGGACTGGTTGCCGACGACAGCCGCTGGGGGCATATCGCTCACGGTGAGCGGCTTCCGGTTGATGAGGCACCTGTGATTATTGCAAATGATATTTCCGGAATTACGGAAAAACTGGAACCGGTAAAAAGCAATACTTTGACGTTCAGACTTTCGAATTTAAAAATGGTGAATTCAGAGGAAATTCAGCTGGAACCTTTCTTCCGGATTCATGATGCCCGTTACAGCATGTACTGGATGGTTCTGACAAATTCAGGCTACCGGGCCCATCTCGACTCCATTGCCCGGGCTGAAAAAGAGATGCTGGAATTGCAGAAACGGACCATCGATTTTGTGGCGCCCGGAGAACAACAACCCGAAGCCGACCACGCCATGGAAACCGAAAATTCAGGTTCAGGAAATAATTGGGGTGAGTTTTACCGCGATGCCCGAAACGGAGGATTTTTCAGTTACCGGCTGGCTACCAACAGAGAAAAAAATCTGGAACTGAAGGTGCGTTACTGGGGGTTTGAATGGGGCAGCCGGAAGTTTGATATTTACATCGATAATGAA
>CAZCPH010000309.1:1118-4450 GCA_964500105.1 uncultured Mariniphaga sp.
CTGGTTACCGAAGATAATACCGGTCGATGGAATCAATCGGCTTTTCAGGATGTGGTTTATGAAATCCCGGATTCGATGGTTGAAGGGAAAGATTTTATCCGGGTAAAGTTTCAGGCGCATGAGGGAAGTTCTGCAGGCGGTGTTTATTACATTCGGCTGCTTAGAAGATAGTTTGAATAAAAAAAAGCATTTTTTAAACACAAAATCAAAAAAATATGCTGTTTCATTTTTCCATAACAGTAATTTTTACTTTTTTTATGAAGAGTTCTAAATCGATAATTATTAACCAGATATGAAGAAATTAGTTTCCTTATTCTTTCCCCTTTTTTTTGGGATTGCCGGTTATTCCCAGGAAGTTGCGAATCCGGCACCAGAAGGTTTCGATGTTGTTCGCGCTGACATTCCCCACGGAAATCTCGACACCATCGCCTATCTCTCTGAAACTGTTGGCAATAACCGGAATGCTGTTGTTTACACGCCGCCCGGTTTTTCCAGCACTGAAAAGTATCCGGTACTGTATCTTCTGCACGGTATTGGCGGCGATGAGTTTGAATGGTTAAACGGCGGTCAGCCACAGGTTATTTTCGATAATTTGTATGCCGGGAGTAAAATGGAACCTATGATTGTAGTAATGCCCAACGGCAGGGCAATGAAAGACGACCGGGCCACCGGAAATGTTTTTGCTCCTGAAAAGCAGGAAGCCTTTGCAACCTTTGAAAAGGATTTGCTGAACGATTTGATTCCTTTCATCGAAAGAAGCTATCCGGTGATGAAAGACCGGGAGCACAGGGCCATTGCAGGTTTATCGATGGGAGGCGGGCAATCGCTCAATTTCGGTTTGGGAAACCTGGATAAATTTGCCTGGGTAGGCGGATTTTCATCGGCTCCCAACACCAAACCGCCGCAGGAACTGGTGCCCAATCCTGAAGTTGCAAAAGAAAAACTGAAACTGCTCTGGCTGTCGTGCGGCGATAAAGACCGGCTCATCAGTTTCAGTAAACGGACAAGCGATTTTTTGAAGGAGAACGAAGTTCCTCATATTTATGAAATTTACGAAGGAAACCACGATTTCAATGTTTGGAAAGCCAGCCTCTACCGGTTCTCGCAACTGCTATTTAAAACAAAAAACAATCCTGTGTTCACCCAATTTATTTATGAGGGGAATGATGCGGTTTATAAAAACAACCCGCTGGAAGAAGATGAGTTTTATTCTCCCATTCTGCAGGGATGTTATCCTGACCCGGCAATAGTCCGCAAGGGTGATGACTATTTTTTGGTGAATTCTTCGTTTGCCATGTTTCCGGGTGTGCCTGTTTTTCATTCGAAGGATTTGGTGAACTGGAAACAAATCGGGCATGTACTTGACAGGAAATCGCAGTTAAAAGTACATGATACGGGAATCGCTGCCGGCGTGTATGCGCCTGCCATCAAATACAATCCGAACAACGATACGTTTTACATGATTACCACACAGTTTGCAGGTGATTTTGGAAATATTGTGGTGAAAACCAAAGATCCGTTTAAAGGATGGAGCGATCCGTATAAACTCAATTTCAACGGGATTGACCCTTCGCTTTTTTTCGATGATGACGGGAAAGCCTACGTGGTGCATAACGATGCTCCGGATCAGGGAAAGGAGCTGTATAACGGCCACCGGGTCATAAAAATCTGGGATTACGATGTGGAAAACGACCAGGTGATTGCAGGAACTGACAAGATTATTGTGGATGGCGGAGTGGACCTTTCCAAAAAGCCGATTTGGATTGAAGCACCGCACATTTACAAAAGATACGGCCGCTACTATTTGATGTGCGCCGAAGGCGGCACCGGCGACTGGCACAGCGAAGTGATTTTTGTGAGCGACAATCCGCGAGGCCCATACAAACCAGCCGCCAACAATCCCATTCTTTCGCAACGCTATCTGAACCCCACCCGCGCCAACAAAGTAGAGTGGGCCGGCCATGCCGATTTGGTTGAAGGTCCCGATGGCAAAATGTACGGCGTTTTTCTGGGGGTTCGGCCAAACGAGAAAAACAGGGTGAATACCGGCCGCGAAACATTTATCCTGCCGGTTGACTGGAGCGGCGAATTCCCGGTTTTCGAAAACGGATTAGTTCCGATGGAACCCAAGCTGAAAATGCCCGAAGGCGTTGTGAATAAAACCGGACAGGACGGATTCTTTCCCAACGGCAATTTTACGTTTACCGAAGATTTTTCGTCGGAAAAACTCGATTACCGCTGGATTGGAATGCGGGGTCCACGTGAAGATTTCATTTCAGTGGCTTCAAACGGACTGGAAATTAGTGCGTTCAATACCAACATAAAGGCAGTTGCACCCGTTTCCGCGCTTTTCCAGCGCCAGATGCATAAAACGTTTACAGCAACCGCAACTGTGAACTACAAACCAGCATCGGAAAAAGATTTGGCCGGAATAGTTTGCTACCAGAGCGAACGGTTCAATTACGTTTTCGGCATAACAAAAAAGGATAACGATTATTATTTGTTGCTTGAACGAACCGAAAGAGGAAATTCGAAAATTGTTGCGAGCACCAAAATTGATGCCACGCAACCCGTTCAGCTTCAGGTAAAAGCCGATGGTGATGAGTACCGGTTCAATTATGCCGTTGGTAAAGGAGATTATCAGAATCTGGGCGGCACTGTTTCGGGCGATATTCTTTCCACCAACGTGGCCGGCGGATTTACCGGAACGTTAATCGGACTGTATGCAACTTCGGCAAACGACGCCCAACCTGAATAGTTATGAAAACAGCTGTTATAATTTTCTTCGGTTTGCTGACCATTGTTTATGAAAATTCAGCATTGGCTCAGAACTTTGCACAAAACCCCGTCATCCATGCCGACGTGCCAGACATGTCGATGATTCGGGTGGGTGATACGTATTACATGAGCAGTACCACCATGCACATGAGTCCGGGGGTGCCCATCATGAAATCGAACGACCTGGTAAACTGGGAAATTGTAAGTTACTGCTACGATACGCTGGATGATGTGGATGCACTGAACCTCGAAAACGGCAAAAATGCTTATGGAAGCGGTTCGTGGGCCAGTTGTATTCGTTACCATAACGGAACTTATTATGTGAGCACGTTTGCCGGCACGACGAACAAAACCTACATCTATTCCACCGACGACATCGAAAACGGGCCGTGGAAAAAAATTTCGTTCAGTCCGAGCTATCACGATCATACCCTATTTTTTGATGATGACGGGAAAATTTATATGATTTGGGGCGTTGGACGGCTGATGATGGCGGAACTGAGGGAAGACCTTTCGGGAGTGATAGCCGGAACCGAGCGGGTTTTGATTGAAAA
>CAZCPH010000310.1:0-4448 GCA_964500105.1 uncultured Mariniphaga sp.
TTATTTTGGGAAATCTGTAAATCCAAAGTTCAGGCAACTGGCCCAAAAACTGTATCATATGTTTGAGGCGCCGCTGCTGCAAATCGATTTTGTAAAAACCGAAAAATGGCTCATTCAGAAAGTAACTCCCCTCAGCCTGAAAAAGGTCAATCCCGAACATCTGGAAAAAGTGCAGGAATTTGCCCGCGATTATTTTTCAAAAAAACGATTTACCCGCCCACGGTTTAAAAATTACAAATACGATCTGGCTATATTGGTCAATCCCGAAGAGAAAAATCCACCATCGTGCCCCGATGCGTTACAGAATTTCAAAAAAGCAGCCGAAAAAGAAGGTTTTTACACCGAATTCATCACAAAAGATGATTTCAGCCAGCTTTCTGAATTTGATGCGCTGTTTATTCGCGAAACCACCAGTGTAAACAATCATACTTACCATTTTTCCCGTGCAGCTTATGCCGAAGGCCTTGTGGTGATTGACGACCCGTGGTCGATTTTGCGCTGTTCCAACAAAATTTTTCAGAACGAACGGCTGAAGCAGAACAAAATCAAAACACCGGGCACCGTGGTTTTATCCAAGTCTGCTTACCGCAAGCTGCAGACGGCACATCTTACCTTTCCGCTGGTGCTTAAACAGCCCGACAGCGCTTTTTCACTGGGAGTAGAGAAGGTAAATACGCCGGCTGAGCTGGATGTTTCGCTGAAAAAACTTTTCAAAAATTCAGACCTGGTTATTGCGCAGGAATTTATGCCTTCGGAATACGACTGGCGCATTGGTGTGCTTGACCAGGCGCCGCTTTACGCCTGCAAATATTACATGGCCAAAGACCACTGGCAGATTTACGACTGGAATAGTGAAAACAAAAACAACTGGGGAAATTCGGAAACCGTTTCACTGGACGATGTGCCGCCGGCAGTCATAAAAACTGCTGTAAAAGCGGCTTCACTAATCGGCGACGGACTTTACGGTGTTGACCTGAAAATGCTGAACGACGAAGTTTACGTGATTGAAATCAACGACAATCCAAACATCGATGCCGGCATTGAAGATAAGGTACTTAAAGATGAACTTTACAGCAGGCTCATGCGGTCGCTGGTCAACCGCATTGAAATAAACCGGAATATTGCACAGTTTGTAACGGTTTAAGTCACTCAGCGGCCACTTCCACCTTTTCTCCCACAAGTTCCATTTCCTCCAGCAAATAGCCGGCGCCGGCAAATTTGTCAATCAGGAACAAAGCGTAGCGGATATCAATGGCAATGTTACGCGATTGCTCAGGATCGTACATAATGTCGCTCATGGTGCCTTCCCAGCAGCGATCGAAATTTACTCCGATCAACTCCCCTCTGGCATTTACCACCGGGCTGCCGGAATTCCCGCCTGTGGTGTGGTTCGAGGCTGTAAAACAAACCGGAAGATAACCTTCGCTGTCGGCATACCGCCCGTAATCTTTTGTGTGAAAAAGTTCTTTTAACCGTTCAGGTACATTGTAATCATAAATCTCCGGATTATCTTTTTCCATGATACCTTCCAGTGTAGTGTAATGTTTGTATTTCACGCCGTCGCGGGGTTCGTAACCTTCCACTTTACCGTAGGCCACACGCAATGTGAGGTTGGCATCCGGATAAATTGGTTCGCCTTCTTTCATTTGCATTATACCTGCCATATAAATTTTCATGTTCTGGTTGATACGGTTTGAGAGCTCATCAACCACCGGCTTAATTTTGGTTTCGTATTGAAAATTCAATCTGTTGTACAATTCCACAATGGGGTCTTTCCGCAATTTCAGGAGTTGCTTTTCATTCCCTGTTTCCAGCAATTCTTTCAATTTCTGCTGGTCGCTGAGGATTGATTTTTGATACACTTTTTCTACCAGTTTTTCGCCGGTATTCTTTTCCAGAACTTCAGTTAAATACCCGGGAAGAAATTCTGTTTTCAGGTCTTTTCCCAGCAAAGGCAGCAATACATCAAAAAGCTGTTCATCAACCGGTTGATGATAATCTTTAAAGAATTTCGGCAAATATTCCAGCAGTCCTTTCAACTGGCCTTCGACTCTTTTTTCCTGGTCATTTTCAATATTTCTAATCAAATCATTTACCCGTGATGCAATCTGAAAAATTTCCACACCGCGCAGTACAATTTCAGAATAATAATCAGAAGCTTTTATGTGATCCTTATAGATAAAGTAAATTGCATCGAAATTTTCAAACACCTGCCGGTATTCATTTTCCCAGGTTCCGTTTGTTTCAGCCCAGGTTTTAAATTCCTGTTCAAAGTCCAGTTTTTTATTCACCGCATCCAGCCGTTCGAGGCCCAGAATTTCGCCCTGCCATTTTTTCCAGGCATTACTGATGGAAGCATGTTTTGCCGAATACTGAATGCGTACTTTCGCATCTGAATCCATGGCCAGGTTCAATATATCCAGCTTTTTGTCGCGTATTGCTATCCGGTCGGGATCGCGCTGGTTTTGAATAATATCCACCTCATACGATGGAATATACTGCATGGTAGTTCCGGGGTTCCCGAATACCATGGTAAAATCATCCGGATTCACCCCATCCAGCGAAATGGGAAAGAATTTTTTGGGTTGATACGGCACATTGTCAGGCGAATAATCAGCAGGTTCGTTGTTTTCATCGGCGTAAATTCTGAAAATCGAAAAATCTCCGGTATGCCGTGGCCACATCCAGTTGTCTGTATCGCCGCCAAATTTACCAATAGCCGACGGTGGCGCCCCAACCAGCCTTACGTCACGAAAAACTTTATAAACGTACAAATAGTATTGATTGCCGTAAAATAACGGCTTCACCTGGGTCATGTATTTTCCCTCTTCTGAAGCCCTGCGTTCCAACCGTGAAGTATTCTCTATGATTTTTTTTTGCCTCTCTTCTGTTTCCAGCACTTCTGTTCCTTCCAAAATTTCATCGGTCACATCCTCCATATATTCCAGAAAACGCACCGTCAGTCCGGGATTGGGCAACTCCTCCTCCCTGCTCATGGCCCAGAATCCGTCAGTCAGGTAGTCATTTTCCACTGAGCTGTGTGACTGAATTTGCCGGTAGCCACAATGGTGATTGGTTATCAGCAACCCTTCAGAAGAAATCATTTCACCAGTACAACCGCCGCCAAAAACCACCACGGCATCTTTCATGCTGGCGTTGCTGATGTCGTAAATATCCTGTGCGGTTAATTCAAAACCCATTTCCTGCATTTCGGCCAGGTTGTATTTCTCCAGCAACAGCGGAATCCACATGCCCTCTTTAGCCGAAAGGGAGCCAATAACAAAAAATATATAAAGGATGGAAAGTCTCACTCTTCTCATTTCTCTGGTTTTTTACATGAAATGCAAAAATAGCAAAAGTCGCTTGATGGGAAAGGAAAATAAAGTTTTCAGAATTTTCATTTTATTCAACTTGTGTAAAATGTTTTGTAACTTAGATGCTGTTTTAACACCTACATTTTTAAAATTGATTGGAAAGCGAAACCAAACTTTCTGAAATCGTAAATAAAAATATATGGACTAAATTCAAAGCTCATCGAAAAAAGCAATGAAATTTGTCGATGAAATCTTGATTTCAGATCAGGCTTTAAAGAAAGCAACTGAAATAGCAAAAGATATTGACGAAAATGATATTTTGTTTGTAGCATTAACCAACCATCTCAACGCAAAATTATGGACGGGTGATAAAAAACTCATTTCTGGTTTAAAGGAGAAAAAATTTGCGAAAACGATATCTACCAATGAATTATACGATTTATTCTTGAAAAAAGAATTACAAAAAAGGAAATAATTAATAAGCGCTGGTAACATTCATTTAAATCCTCTCCGCATATTCCCCCACAATCACCAGCGAAGGTGTGCACGGTCTTCTCTCTGCCAAAAACTCATCCACTTTGGCAAGCTTTGTTGAATAACTGCTTTGTTCGGGTTGCGATATTTTACACAGAATTTGAACCGGCATTTTCTCTGAAATTCCCTTTTCGAGGAGTTTACCCGACAATTCGGAGAGATGGTGTAACCCCATGTACAGCGCCACGGGCGAACCGCTTTGTAAAACCGACAACAGCGGTTCCAGTTGCGGAAAACAGTCGTTCTCTTTCCGGCAGGTGAAAAACAGCAGCATGTTGTTTTTACCGCGCTCGGTAAGTGGAACTGAAAATAGCGAAGAACCGGCAACAGCGGCAGTCACTCCGGGAATCACTTCGAAGTTCAGGTTGTTTGTTTTGCAAAACCGGATTTCCTCAGCACCGCGGCCAAAAATCATGGGGTCGCCGGTTTTCAGGCGCACCACCTTTTTGTTTTTGGCAGCCCAGTGCAGAAACAACTGATGAATTCCGTCCTGCCGTGCCACCTGGTTTTGCCCGTCGTTATTCAGCTTGCCCACATAAATTTTGACCGCTTCCGGTTTGGCCAGCTTCAACATTTCGTCGCCCATTAAAGCATCGTACA
>CAZCPH010000311.1:0-3999 GCA_964500105.1 uncultured Mariniphaga sp.
ATCGTATTTACCTCTCGCTGGATGGCAGTAACGATTACCGTGCATCTGTTGGTGTGAGTGCCACCATCGAAGAAGATTTTTCAACCCTTTCAGCCGAAGACCTGGCAAAAGCTCCTGTAGCCCGATTCTCGGAAGCAGCACACGATTTTGGCGAAATGAAACAGGGTGAGAAGAAAGATCACACCTTTAATTTAACGAACGACGGAAAAACAGAATTAATCATTCGTAACGTCCGTTCTTCATGTGGATGTACAGCAGTAGCACCCAGCAAAAAAGTAATTGCACCCGGCGAATCAGTACCCATTAAAGTTACATTCGACTCACGCGGGAAACGTGGCCGTCAGAGTAAATCGGTTACCGTAATTACCAACGACCCGAAAACACCCACCAGTATGCTGCGCGTTTCGTGCAATATTACAACGTAGATTCAGGTTTATAAAATATCACTATAAGGATGTGCTGCAGGTTTAGGCTTGCAGCATTTTTTTTGCTCCAAACAGAATAAATGTGGTACTTTTGTGGGAATTCTTTTAACAAGATGAAATGTCGAAGCAAAACAAACATATTGAAAATAGTCTGGAATTCAAAGGTTTGAAAGTGAATGACGGTATTGAACACCCTGGTTCGTTCAACGACCATTCGGTTAAACGATTTTTGCAGAAAAAGAGAAAACTTTTGCCCGTTGACGAATATGTAAACGGCATTTTGGCCGGAAATATCACGTTACTCAGCAAAGCTGTTACCCTGGTTGAAAGTTCAAAGCCCGAACACCAGGAAATTGCACAGGAAATAATTGAGAAATGCCTGCCTTACGCCGGAAATTCAATAAGGATTGGTATTACCGGTGTGCCGGGCGTTGGCAAGAGTACATTCATTGAGGCGCTGGGAAAGTACATCACCAAACTTGGTGGCAAACTTGCGGTGCTGGCCATCGATCCCAGCAGTGAGCGTTCAAAAGGGAGTATTTTGGGCGACAAAACGCGGATGGAAGAGCTGTCGGGTGATAAAAATGCTTATATCAGGCCCAGTCCTTCTGCCGGATCGCTGGGCGGAGTTGCCCGTAAAACCCGCGAAACCATTGTGCTTTGTGAAGCTGCCGGTTTCAATCATGTTTTTATAGAAACGGTTGGTGTGGGGCAGAGTGAAACTGCAGTCCATTCCATGTCAGACTTTTTTTTGCTGCTGATGCTGGCCGGGGCCGGCGACGAACTGCAGGGAATCAAACGCGGTATAATGGAAATGGCCGACCTGATTGCCATCAACAAAGCCGATGGGAACAATCTGGAAAAAGCTCAGATTGCACAGATGCAATACCGAAATGCACTGCACCTTTTCCGCAAGAAAGATTCGGGTTGGGACCCGCAGGTTCTTACCTGTTCAGCTTTGGCGAAATCAGGAATTTCCGAAATATGGGAGAAGATTGAAATGTACCGGAAATTGACCACGGAAAACGGCTATTTTGCGCAGCGCCGCAATGCCCAATCCACCTTCTGGATGCACGAAACCATCCAGGAACAAATGAAACGCGCGTTTTACCGGCATCCCGAAATGAAATCCAGAATAGAGGAGTTTGAACAAAAAGTGCTGAATAACGAAATCAGTTCGTTTGTAGCAGCCGGAAAATTGTTGGAAATCTATTCAGGTTTGAAATAAAAGTTTCATTAAATTTGGAAAAATCTTTAAAAAAACATTTCAGGCAAAGGCCTGTTGTATTAGTTTAAAATCAACACTAAAAATAAAAATATGGATTACGATGTATTAGTTATAGGGAGTGGCCCGGGCGGATATGTTGCTGCCATCAGGGCATCCCAGCTGGGGATGAAAGCTGCCGTGATTGAAAAGGAAAATGTGGGTGGAATCTGCCTGAACTGGGGATGTATTCCAACAAAATCGCTGCTGAAAAGTGCGCAGGCATACGAATATGCCAAACATGCTGCCGACTATGGAGTTTCAATTGACGGTGAAGTGAAAGCCGATTTTTCTGCTATGGTAAAACGCAGTCGTGGTGTGGCCGACAACATGAGCAAGGGGATTCAGTTTCTGTTCAAGAAAAACAAAATTGAAACCATTTCCGGTTTTGGCAAACTGACCGGTAAAAATACGGTTGAAGTTACCGACGATTCGGGAAAGAAAAAGACATACAAGGCGAAACATATTATTCTGGCAACCGGTGCTCGTGCCCGAGAGCTGCCCAATCTCAAAATAGACGGCGAAAAGATTATTGGCTACCGTAAAGCCATGAGTCTGGACAAGCAACCCGAAAGTATGGTGGTTGTGGGTTCGGGAGCCATTGGAAGCGAGTTCGCTTATTTTTACCAGTCCATTGGTACCAATGTTACGCTGGTTGAATTTATGCCAACCCTGGTTCCCAACGAAGATGAGGAAGTGGCCAAACAGCTGGAACGTTCATTCAAAAAAATGAAAATGAAAGTGATGACCAGCTCAACGGTGGAGAAAGTGGATACTTCGGGTAAAAAATGCAAGGTTACCGTTAAAACCAAAAAAGGTGAAGAAACCGTGGAAGCCGATATCGTGCTTTCTGCTGTTGGAATTACACCCAACACAGAAAACATTGGGTTGGAGGACCTGGGCGTAAAAACGGAAAAAGGACGGGTAAAAGTGGATGAATTTTACCGCACCAATGTGGAAGGAGTTTATGCTATTGGCGATATCCTGGAAGGTCCGGCACTGGCACATGTAGCATCGGCTGAAGCCATTGTCTGCGTGGAAAAAATTGCCGGAAAAAATCCTGACCCCGTTGATTACGGAAATATTCCGGGATGTACCTACACCAGTCCCGAAGTTTCGTCGGTTGGACTTACCGAAGCCAAAGCAAAAGAAGCCGGTTACGAAATTAAAGTGGGTAAATTCCCCTATTCGGCCAGCGGAAAAGCAAGTGCAGCAGGCCAGAAAGATGGTTTTGTGAAATTGATTTTCGATGCCAAATACGGTGAATTGCTCGGTGCACATATGATTGGCGGAAATGTTACCGAAATGATTGCCGAAATGGTGGTGGCCAAAAAACTGGAAATAACCGGTCACGAACTCATAAAAACCATCCATCCGCACCCGACCATGAGCGAAGCGGTAATGGAAGCAGCTGCCGCTGCTTACGATGAAGTGATTCATATTTGACAAACAACGGAATATTTGAACAAGAATTACCGGGAAAATTTAACGAAATGTTTTCCCGGTACTTTTTTGAATAAAATCGACTTTATGTTCTTCTTGTTCAAAAGTTCTACAATCGATTGAAAATCAATAAATATGTTTTGCGGGATAAGATTTAATTCTAAATTTGCCCCCTTGAAATTCAACTACATTTCGATTAATTTCCTAAAAAAGAGATGAATTGGGAGTTTAATTTTATAAAATCGAATACAAAAATTAACCAAATGAAGAAAATAACTTTTTTTGCAGCATTCTTTATGCTGGCACAACTGGCTTTTGCCGGTGGTTTGTTAACCAACACCAACCAAAGTGCACAATTTATCCGCATGATGTCGCGGAACGCTTCAACCGGAATCGATGCGGTTTACTTTAACCCGGCCGGTTTAACCCAAATGGAAGACGGCTGGCATTTTGCCGTTTACAACCAGACTATTTTTCAGACCAAACCGGTTGACAGTGATTTTCCGTTGTTGAACGACGGCTATTACGAAGGCGTGGTGAATGTTCCTGCGTTCCCCACAGCGTTTGGAGTGTATAAAATGGACAAGTGGGCTTTTTCGCTCGGTTTTGGTCCAAATGCCGGCGGTGGTTCAGCCAGTTACGACCGGGGTTTGCCCTCGTTCGAAATTCCGATTACCAAAGTGGTACCCGGCCTTGCGGGGTTAACCCAAATCAATCCGGCTTTAAATGTTACCGGTTATAACGCAGACCTTTCCTTTGAAGGAACTTCGGTTTTCTGGGGAATTCAGCTCGGAGCAACCTATCAGGTAAACGATATATTTTCAGTTTATGGCGGAGTGCGCTACCTGCCGTCCAAAAACACCTACT
>CAZCPH010000311.1:4009-4446 GCA_964500105.1 uncultured Mariniphaga sp.
ACCAGTATTATCCGGCGCCGGATTGGTTGGATGGGACTGCCGGAACAGTGAGCGGTTTGGCCACACAGGCAAGTGCTGCAGCAACACAGTTGTCAGGTACTGCAAACAATCTGCAACCGTTAATTGACGGAGGAGCCGGCAGCTACACTCTTGCGCAGCTCGAACAGGCAAATCACATTGACGCAACCACACGTGCTCAGTTGGAAGGTGGACTTCAGTCTCTGGGTGTATCTCAGGAACAAATAAACCAGATGAATTTGAGTACTGTACAGTCCACCTACGCTGGTGCTGGTCAGCAATACAGTGCAACAGCAACCCAGCTGAATACCGTTTCAGGAACTTTGGCAGGTACAGCCAGTCAATTGGGCGATAAAGAAGTGGATACCGAGCAAACCGGAGCAGGTTTTACACCCATGATTGGCGTGAATATTTCTCCG
>CAZCPH010000312.1:0-4441 GCA_964500105.1 uncultured Mariniphaga sp.
CCGTCTGGCCGATGTGCTGCTGATGAAAGCCGAAGCGCTTTCACAACTCGATCGCTACACCGAAGCGTTGATAGTGATAAACGAGATTCGCTCGCGTGCAAATGTGCAACCGATCTCCATTGCGTTTAACAAAGTGGCTTTCGAAGATGCCATTATGCAGGAAAGGGCGCTGGAGCTGGCATACGAGGGAAAACGCTGGTTTGACCTGCTCCGTATGGGACGGCGAAACAATTACAGCCGGAAAGGAAAACTCATCGAAATTATTGTGAGTAATGTTCCTTCTACCCAAAAGCGAATTTTGTCGGCCAAGCTGACCAATCCGCTTGGGTGGTACCTGCCGGTTTTTGAAGATGAAATTGAACGGAATAAAAATCTGGTACAAAATCCTTATTATGATTTTTAACATGAAAAAATTAGTATATTTTTTGGTTTTGGTTTTGGTTGCCGGGGCTTTCTCCTGCGATCCACCGGTTTTGGAAGCTGAATTCGAAGATTTGGAAAAATTAACCATATACGACTACCTTATGGAGAATGAGGAAGAATTTTCCAGTTTTATTTCCATTCTTGATAAGGGTGGAGTATTAAAAACGCTCAGCGCTTATAATCCTAATGGACTGGGTTACACGATTTTTGCGCCTGATAACGATGCAATCAACCGTTTTATAAACGAGTCTGACCAGTTTTCATCGGTAAACGATATTTTGGGAAACCAGGAGTATGCCGCAACTTTTAGTCGTTACCATATTGTAAATGAAGGCGTTCATTCCAATGAGTTTCCGTTTGGAGCCTTTTCTGAACCAACTCTCTCGGGCGATTTTCTAACGGTAAGTTTCATTATCGAAACAGACACTTCATACTACAAAATCAACAACCAGGCATCGGTGATTAAGCCCAATATTGAAACTTCAAACGGGTATCTGCATTACCTGGAAACAGCCCTTGTTCCCATCACATTCACCAGTTACGAATGGCTGGCTTCCAACCCGGCTTTTTCTATATTTAAACAGGCAGTTGATATTACAGGAACGAAGTCGCTGATTGATTTCAACAGCAAGTTGGATGAGACAAAACAGGCGGTAACAGTGCTTGCCGAACCCGATTCCATATATCAGAAATCCGGAATAACTTCTGTTGATGATTTAATCGGGGTCATCAGTCCAAACCGTTCCGATTATACCAGTACTTCAAACAGTCTGTACAATTTTGTAACCTACCATTTTTTAACCGGAAGTTACTTTTTGGATGATTTTGTAGACGAGAACACCAACTACAATACCATGTCCGAAATTCCATTGAATATTAATGGCAGAGGGCTTGATATTAAAATCAATCCAGGCAAGGAGATTTTCGAAACCAGGATTGTACAGGGTGATACGTTGATCATAGATTACGTTGGCTTTTCGTATGACGACAGCAATGTTATCACTCAAAGCGGCGCCATTCATTTTATTGACCGGGTGATGAAACAGCAGGTCCCTTCACGAGCCAATGTTACCTATCAGTTTTATGAAGAATCTGTAATCTGGAGTTATTATCAGTTGGGGGAGGGAAGTTTTCTTATTGAGGATCCGGAACTGCTTAATAATATTCAATACACCGGATCAGATTTATCTTACGAGATCATAAAGGAAGACGGTGATGATATTACCAATGCCTGGAATAACGATTATCTGATTCTGGATGGTGATTTTTCCATTTCGTACACAACACCGCAAATTGTTGCCGGCCGGTACACTGTTTTTCTGGGTGCGGAAGCTTTTAACAGCGAAAATGCTTTGGTTGAAGTTTTCATCGACGGGAAAAAAATTGGCGGGTTGATCGACCTGACTTCATTGGGAAATCAGGATAATCCGTTCCAGCAAATCAGGCTCGGAAATGTAGATTTTAAAAGTTATTCAAGCCACAAAGTGGAAATCAGACCTTTGATTCCCGGCAGGTTTTTATGGGATTATATACGTTTTGAAATACCTAGATAATAAATTGGAGAAAGATGAAACTGAAATCAGCAATATATGCAGGCATCTTCCTATTCATGCTCTTTTCGTGCAATAAAGAATGGGAAGATCATTACGACGTTTACGGAGAAACGGTTGACCAGAATTTCTGGGAAGCGATGTCAGCCGATAGCCGGGTATCAGAGTTTGTAAAGATCTTGAAGGAATTTCAATACGATACTTTGTTTCAGAGTGATATCGCTTACACGGTTTTTGCGCCGTCGAACGATGCAATGGCACAGTTTTCCGGTACAGGTACAATCGATACCACACTTTTAAATTACCACATTGCATCCCATTTTATCCAGTCGGGAAGCGTTACCGGCAAACGGAAAGTGCAAACTCTTTCCCGAAAATATGCCCTGTTCGAAAGGTATGGTAGCAAAACCAGTCTCGACGGGATAGAACTTACTCAGGAAAGCCCGCTCTATAGGAACGGTAAGTATTTTGTGCTGGGAGAAGTTGCCAGGCCACTTCCCAACCTTTACGAATATTTTGTGGTGAACAACCCGGTTTTGAAAGATTACATTGATAGCCAGGACTCCATAATCCTCGATAGGGAACGCAGTAAACCCATTGGTTTCGACGAATTTGGCAATACGGTTTACGATTCGGTAAAAATTGTGTACAACAAGTTCGAAGCTAAATATTTTCCGGTGAGTGAAGAATACCGGAATTTCACTGCAACAATTGTTTTTCCTAAAAAAGACGATTACGAAAGCGCCCTTACCGAAATGGCACTCAAAATGAATATTCCTTCTTACAACGATTACAGCGATATACCGATTGAATGGCAGGAAGATGTGCTGGTCCCTCATTTGCTGGAGCAGGGCGTTTTTATGAATATGCTGGAGCCCGAAGAGTTTTTATGGAAAACCGACAAAGATACGCTGAAACTGCAGAATATTTTGGGTGACAGCATTCAGATTTTGTATAAACCGGTAGAAAAAACCATTTGCAGCAACGGCTACGCCTACAATTACGAAAGCTATGTTATTCCCGATTCCCTGTTCTCTGGTTCTTCAAAATTTGAAGCCGAGTGGTTACTCGACGAAACCGGAATCAACCGGTATGCCTGGTACGATTTTGTGAAAGTGAACGCTTCGCAAACCTTTGCACCATTGCAGGAATTTATCGGAACAGCTTCCAACGACAGTATAGTGAGGGTATTGTTTCCCAGGGGATATTCCGGTCAGTATTCTGTTGAGTTTTATACCAAAAGTGTTTTTCCGCGAAAATATGCCATGGAAATTGCCACACACATGGACGTTGGCGGTGTTTATGATATTTATGTGAACGACGAACTGGTGAAAACTTTTGATTATTACGACTTTATCAGATATCGTGGGGTTATCCCAAGCGTTATTCCGGGAAAAAGGTATGTTCCAAAAGGAAGGTTTAACAGTTTCGACGTGGTCGTGGATAACGTTCCGGAATACAGCAGGGTGAAGGTGAAGATAGATTACAAGGGGCCCAGCACCGGTTTATCGTCTAATGGGCTGTTGCTGGATTATATCGATTTTATACCGTTTAACTGAAAATGAAAAGAAGCGAAAACCGGAAATGCCAGTACAGTGGAATCATTTATGAAAATCACCTGGCAAAAGGATTTTAATAAAGCAGATACAATGATGAGTAAAGCAGATAAATATACCGGCAGAAAGATTTGTTTCGTGGGAGATTTCCCAAATGAGCCAGGTATTGCCTTTATAACCAGACAATTATATGCAGATGAAAAATAGTTACAACATAGCGTCTTTTTTTGATTGCTACAACAAATTGTTTGCAATGAATCGGAAAAAACCAGACAGCAAGGTTGTGCCCGTTTACTCAGGAAGAATTCTTTCGGGGCAGGCTGCCAGCTATAAGCAAAATTTCAGCATGAAAAACCAGGCATTTTTTACAAAATTCCGGCAAACGTTCCTTTTGGGTGTTTTGCTGTTTATCGGCGGATTGTATTCAGCTGTGGCACAGGATACCATTCAGGTTCACGGCAGGGTACTGAATGAGAACAGTCAGCCGGTTTCCAATGTGGCCGTGGGTGTGGAAGGCTCATTTGAATTGCCTGCGGTAACAAACGAAGCCGGTGAATTTACCATCAGGGTATTGCACGGCAACGAATGGCTGAATGTTTCACCTTCAAGCGGATACAAAGACAAAAGGGTTTATCTGAATAATCGCACAGATCTTGTTGTTTACCTGACCAATCTTGATTTATCGGCCGGCGACGATCCCATTGCCGTTTTGAATCAGACCCGGTTGAAAAGAAATATGATTTCTACGTTTTCTGTTTTAAACACCGATCAGATTAAACAAACTCCTTCGTTAACCGTCGATCAGTTTATGCAGGGACGTGTTGCCGGGTTGCATGTTATCAACCGTTCAGGCGATCCGGCCGGTGGTGCCGCAACTTTTCTGCGTGGCGTGAATTCGTTGAATGCGTCCAA
>CAZCPH010000313.1:0-4412 GCA_964500105.1 uncultured Mariniphaga sp.
CAGGCTGAAACGCATGGCATGAGCCAGCGAGGGGGTGCCGTTGTGTCGCACCTGCGCATTGCCGACCACCCCATTTATTCCGACTTGATTCCCACAGGCCAGGCCGACCTCATCCTTTCGGTGGAACCCATGGAATCGTTGCGCTACCTACCGTATCTTTCGCCGCAGGGAAGCCTGGTGACCAATACGGCTGAGTTTGTAAACATCCCCAACTACCCGGAGCTGGAAAACACCTTTAACGAACTCAGCAAAAAAATCAACATCATCCGCATCGATGCCGACCAGATTGCCAAAGAAACTGGTAATCCCAAAGCCTCCAACATGGTGATGCTGGGCGCTGCCTCACCGTTCATCGCCATTCACGAGGAAATCATCATAAAAGGTATTGAAACCATTTTCAAAGCCAAAGGCGATAAAATTGTGGAAATGAACATCGAAGCTTTCAAGGCCGGTCAGGAATTTTCGTTGAGTAAAAGCTGAAATGGATTGTCCATCGGGTGACCAAAATTCACCTGTTACCCGAGGGACTTTCGTGATTTATTTCAGACAATTTGGGAGCATCTCCAAAAATCCAATGCATTTGTCATAATTCAGTTCATAAAAATTCACTCCCAAATGAATGGTCTCATAATATTTTGCCTGGTTGTTTTTGTAGTGTTCTTCTGAAGGCAATTTCCAGAAATCATGCCCTAACTTTTCTGCAACAAACCATTTCTCTATTAATCTGGCTGCTCTGCCGTTTCCATCTCTAAATGGGTGGATGTGTGCAAATCGAAGATGAATCAGAGATGCGAAATAAAATACTTCAGTTTCATTAAGGTCAGAAAACATTAACCCGCTTAAATCCTGAAAAAATAATTTCATTTCTTTCTCTACAAATTCAGGCTCAACTGCCATATATGCCAAACCTGATTTTCCAAACACGCCGACCTTTTCAATACGGTATTTTCCTCTTTTGCTTCTTATAAGTAACGTGTCTGAGAATATTTTATGACATTCCAATACGTTTTTTTCATTGAGGTTATTAGACTGTGCAAACTCGTATGCTTCAATCAGATTCTCTATTTCTTCAATTTCTTTTCCAGTTTTAAATTTATCCTTATTCAATTCATAATTCATGTAAGAATTTAAATCAATGCTATTGCCTTCAATATTTGAGGAATAAACAGCAGAAGCTTTTGTAAGATATTCAAAACCACCACGATTCTCTGAAAAATCAAAATCCTTAATTAATCCGGGTATTTCATTTCCAATTTGTTTCTTATACGAATCTAAATATTTCCTTTCAGTTATTCTCATCGACCCCATTTATTTAAACACAAATATATAAATTCCGACTTCCCTTCCGTATAAGCTTCCCGGTCGTTTTTATACTTTTTGGCCAGTTGCAGTTTTAATGCCTCATATGCTTTGGCCACATCGTTGTGGCGAATCAGATAATCCCGGAACCGGATTTCATCCCAGTCGCCCCGGTACCGCACATGCACATGGTACGCCTGGCCCTCAAACCCACGGGGCGAGTAACCCTTTACAAACGTGAGGTGCGGAGGTGGATTTTCGGGCCGGTGATTCACTTCGTACCCGAGGGATTTAAAAACAGTTTCCAGTTTCTGCAGCTCCAGGCGCTCCGAAATCTGCAATAAAATATCGATGGTGGGTTTGGCTTTTAACCCGGGAATGGCTGTGCTGCCAATATGGTCCATCCGTTCAATCTCCCGCGGAGCAAAAGCCTCCGCAATCCTCTTTTCCTCCGTCCGGTACAACTCCGCCCAGGCACTTTGGTACTCTTCAAGCACCACCGGAAACAACTGCCCCAGCTCTTCGGCGGTCATTTCGTGGAGTGGTTTATTTGACGGTCTGTTTTTCATGGATATAGTATTTCTTATCCGTAAAATCACTTTTAATCAACGGAATATATTTGTGCTCCCTTTCGGGAAAAGAGCAAATATAGTCTTGAAATAATGCTTCTTTGTTGCTTGGTATTTTTCAATAAAACATCGTGTTCACTATTTTTTCTTTTTATCAATTTGTTTTATCAGCCTATCAAAATCCGATTCAAACAATCTGTCCTGAGTAATCCTGTATTTTTCGAATTCGCTTTCGGCATGAGCTTTTGCAATTTCTGCTGTTACCTTTCCTGCGTCCTGCAATATTTCCCTGTCCCACAGTTTTAAAAAACCACCGAGCCGACTTTCCCAATCTTCCATTGTCATTGGTATTTTACGCATAGCCTGTAATTCTGCCATATCTAAATAAGCCGATACAATTCGTTGCATTTGCCCCAACTCATATTCAGAAAGATAATTCTTGGCTACGGTAACATCATATTTGTGTATTTTACCTTTTGGAGCACCCTCCCAGGTAGTTAGCCCCATGTTGTCGTTTTTATGATTAGCCCTGTTAACAATTACCTCTGCTGCCGTATTTCCATGAATGGCATAGTGCATTTTATTTTGTACTGCGGCAAAAAAACGTTTTGTAGCTGTTGCTGAAGGGTCGTAATCTATGGAGGTTGCATAAATATCGGTTACTTTCTGATAAAATTTTCGCTCCGACAAACGGATTTCACGAATCTTCTCCAGTTGTTTTTCAAAAAATTCATCGGTTAGGGTACCGCCATTTTTTAAACGTTCTACGTCCATTGTCCAACCCTGAATGGTATAATCTTTTACAATCTGGTTTGCCCATTTGCGAAATTGCACAGCCCGTTCGTTTTCAATTTTAAACCCCACAGCAATTATTGCTTGCAGGCTGAAGTGATCCACTTCCCGTTTCACTTCCCTGTTGCCTTCGGTTTGAACTATTAAGTATTTCTTAATAGTTGCCTTCGGCTCCAATTCATTATCAGAATAGATACGTTTTAAGTGTTGGTTAATAGCAGGCACAGAAACATTGTAAAGCGTTGCCATCATTTTTTGAGTAAGCCACACATTTTCATCCTCGTAGCGCATTTCAACACTTGTTTCCGAACCACCTCCTGCAGCAACAAAGATTAAATATTCGGCTGCCGACGAACGAACTATTTCCTGTTTATTTTTCTTTTTATCAGCCATTGCTATATTACTTTTTCAGTTTCTTCAATTTCACTTTCCCATCGGCAGTTTTAAAGATGACAAAGTTGGGGAACTTCTGCAACACTGTATTTTCGATATGTTTTTCGATATTACTCATAAATTTCTTTTTTCAGGTTATTTTCCTCTATTCATTCAGCTCGGTTGCAGTGCTGACTTTTCCCTATCTTCTCTGGTAACATTATTTTCAGTGCCTGGAAAAATTTTGTTTCTTCGTGTTATTTCAGGTTTTGAATTCAATTTTTGTTTTATTTTGACTTTAAAAATAGGCATAATTGCGATTTATCAAACGATAAGTATCAAAAAATGAGCATCAAAAAATACAGTGCAGTCGCTGTTCTTATCCTGTTTATCCTCTTCACCTCGTGCCACTCCGCGCAAAAAAAACCGTCCTGGAACGACGGACAGCCTGTTTTTGAGGTGCAGCAACTGGTTTCCAACGAGCGGTTTCCCAATGTGGTAACTGCTACCGACGGAACCATCGTGGCCACCTGGGGAAGCAAGCATTTCAGGGCGCTTCGAAGCGAGGACGGCGGCAAAACCTGGGGGCCGGAAATCACCATAGCCAACCCCGGATTTCAGGGCGGAGGCACCATTGTGGATGAAAGCACCGGTGACATTCTGACTTTTGTCGAGGGAGGCCACCCGCCTGCTCCGCTCGAGGTGTACCGAAGTAAAGACCATGGGAAAACCTGGATCCCGGAGGAGGTGACCATCCTGCCCAATAGTCTGGGGCATGTGCCGTCCATGCACATGAACGAGCACGGCATTACATTGAAAAAGGGAAAATATGCCGGACGTCTGATTCGCCCCTCGCGCTGGTACGGCAGCGGCAACAGCCGGGAGTTCTGGGACGAACACTACACCAATGCCATTTACAGCGACGACGGCGGCAAAACCTGGAAGGCAAGCGAACCGTTTCCGGCGTATGGCACCGGCGAAGCAGCCATTGCCGAACTTTCGGACGGAACGGTGTACTACAACTCGCGGCGCCATAAATCCACCGACGGGCTAAGCCCGCGCCGCAGGTACATCGCTTACAGTTATGACGGCGGCCAGACGTGGGAAGATTTATCGATAGACGAAGAACTGCCCGATGGCGCCCAGCACACCGATTACGGACTGATGGCTGGTCTGGTGCGCCTGCCGGTTGACGGGCACGACATCCTGCTGTTCAGCAACATCGATGTTCCGGTAGATAAAAAGGACGAAGATGTGCCCTTTGAATTGCGCACCTCCCGCCGCTTCAACGGCACGGTATGGGCTAGCTTCGACGGCGGCAAAACCTGGCCGGTAAAACGTGTGGTGGACGAAGGCAGTTTTGCCTATTCGTCGTTAGCG
>CAZCPH010000314.1:0-4392 GCA_964500105.1 uncultured Mariniphaga sp.
TATGTACAATAAATGATAATGCATCTACAATATCATTATTTATTAAAATATCTAATTTTACTAAATCTGACTTTTTATATCCAATGAGTTCATAATCGAATTTTCCACTTCGGTAACGTCGCCCGTCATGCGGGCCATGATGTCACCTTTGCGTTCGTCTGAAAAAAAGCCAAGCTGAAGTTTCAGTATTTTCCGGTAAATCCGGGAACGTATATCGCGGACAACACCATTGCGTATAACCACAATCATGTAATTGGCCAGATAATAAAATCCGGTTTTCAGAAAAACTGTTATAATTATGAAGATGCCGATGAAAACCAGCGCTTTTTCGTGGCTGTATTTAATAATTACCTGGCTTATAAGGTAATTGGCATATTCCGAGACCGAAGAAATGCTGTATGTCAGTTCAGGTTTTGCCGAAACCAGTTCCTGCGTTCTAAACAAAATTTGCAGCGAAGGAATAAGGAGCAAAAAGGAAAATGCCCCGAAAATGGCACTCAGAAAGTTGAATACAATGTTCCAGACAAGTTTCCATTTGTAAGGTGGAATGAACCGGCGAAGAAGGTGTATGAAGTCTTTCATTTAGAAAATACCTGTATAATTTTGTGGTGTAATTTCTTTCAATTCCTGTTTTACTTTCTCATTAACGTTTAATTCATCAATGAATTGATGTATAGCATGTTTGTCAATGATTTCGTTTTTGCGGGTTAAGTCTTTCAGTGCTTCATAGGGATTGGGGAAGAACTCGCGCCGCAAAATGGTTTGAATGGCTTCGGCCACCACCGCCCAGTTGTCTTCCAGGTCTTTTTCAATGGCCGGCTGGTTCAGCAGTAATTTGCCCAGCCCTTTTAAAGTCGATTTCAGCGCAATAATTGTGTGCCCAAACGGAACGCCGATAAAACGGGTTACTGTGCTGTCAGTCAGGTCGCGCTGTAACCGTGAAACAGGCAGTTTGGACGAAAGCTGTTCAAACCCGGCGTTGGCAATTCCGATGTTTCCTTCCGAGTTTTCAAAGTCGATGGGATTTACCTTGTGCGGCATGGTGGAAGAACCCACTTCGCCCTTTTTTATTTTTTGTTTGAAATAGTTCATGGAAATGTAGCTCCACATGTCGCGGTCGAGGTCGAGTACAATGTTGTTGATGCGTTTCATGGCATCGAAAATGGCGCCGTAATTATCGTAGTGTGCAATTTGGGTGGTGTATTGCGAACGTTCCAACCCCAGCTTTTCCTTGCAAAACCTGTTGGCAAACTGCTGCCAGTCAGTTTTCGGATAAGCCACAAAGTGTGCATTAAAATTGCCTGTAGCACCGCCAAATTTGGCATGGCATGGCAATGCTTTTAATTGTTCAAGCTGAACGTGAATCCTTTCGATAAAAACACGGATTTCCTTTCCCAGTTTAGTGGGCGAAGCAGGTTGCCCATGCGTTTTTGCCAGCATGGAGACGTTTTTCCATTGTTCGGCCAGTTCTTCCAGTTTGTCGGTCAATTCCTGCAGAAGCGGATAGTATTCTTCGTTTAGCGCATCGTGAATGGAGAGTGGCAGAGCCGTGTTGTTGGCATCCTGCGAGGTGAGGCCAAAATGAATAAATTCCTTGTATTTGCCCAGCCCGATTTTATCGAATTCCTCCTTAATGAAATATTCAACAGCCTTTACATCGTGGTTGGTTACGCTTTCAATTTCCTTTACTCTTGCCGAATTTTCAACCGAAAACTGCCGGTGGATTTCCCGGAGCTGCACAAGCTGTTCCTTTGTAATTTCGTTCAGTTGCGGCAGGGGTAGTTCACACAATGCCACAAAATATTCAATTTCAACAAACACCCGGTATTTTATCAGCGCAAACTCGCTGAAGTATTTCCAGAGGTTTTCCACTTTGTTTTGGTACCTGCCGTCAACCGGCGAAATGGCTGTTAAACTGTTCAGATTCATCTTCATGAATTTAAATTGCCCGGCAAAGTTAGCAAATTAGGCGGATTAGGTTTTTTTCAGAACCATGTAATTTTTGGTCAAACGTGGCTGATTTATTTATAACTTCGCTGCTGAACCTGCAGGTCAGGAAAAAAGGGTTTTGTTTCAGAAAAAGAATGGAAAATGAAGAGGATATTTTTTTTGATAGCTGTGGTATTTTTTGTTCAGGCAAATGTGATAGCTCAGGAAGGCGAAAAAAGTGAAAAGCTTGTTTACAAATTTAATATTAAACAGGAAATTACGCGTGCCACCTGGCGGCAAACACAACAGGCTTTTGAGGCAGCCGATTCACTTGGCGCCGATATTATTCTGATTCACATGAATACCTATGGCGGAACGGTGCTTGATGCCGATTCTATACGAACCAGAATTTTGCAAAGCAATATTCCCGTACATGTTTTTATCGACAACAACGCAGCCTCGGCAGGGGCGCTGATTTCCATTGCCTGCGACAGCATATACATGCGGCCCGGTGGCAGCATAGGTGCCGCAACGGTGGTAAATCAGACCGGACAGGCTATGCCCGATAAATATCAAAGCTACATGCGTTCTACAATGCGTGCAACTGCCGAAGCAAAAGGAAAAAAAGCGGTAGTTGTTGGTAACGATACCATCGAACAGTGGTGGCGTGACCCAAGAATTGCCGAAGCTATGGTCGATCCGGCTGTTTTTATTGAAGGAATTATTGATACAGGGAAAGTGTTGACCTTTACCCCAACAGAAGCAATTGACAACGGATATTGTGAAGGTGTGGCCGAAAATGTGCCGGAGGTTCTGCAAAAACTGGGCATTGAGGAATATACCATTGTGGAATATCAACCTTCTTTTATTGAACGAATTATTGGTCTTTTGGTACATCCGGTGTTTTCCGGGCTTTTAATTATGGCCATTATTGGCGGAATTTATTTCGAACTGCAAACACCGGGAGTGGGTTTCCCGCTTGGTGTAGCTATTCTGGCTGCTGTGCTTTATTTTGCACCTCTTTACCTCGAAGGGTTGGCTGAACATTGGGAAATTCTGCTTTTTGTGATAGGATTAATTTTGGTTGCGGTAGAACTTTTTGTACTGCCCGGGTTCGGAATTGCAGGAATCTCCGGAATTCTGCTGGTATTTGTGGCACTGGTGCTGAGTTTGATCGAAAATGTGGTTTTTGATTTTGAACCGGTTAATGCACAGCGGCTTGGAGTGGCTGTAATGACGACGGTGGTTGGAATATTCGGCGGTTTTCTCCTTTCGCTCTATCTTGGAAAGAAATTGTTTACTGCCCATTCCGGTCCGTTTAAAAATCTGGCTTTAAACACGGTGCAGGGTGTAAAAGACGGATATCTGAATGTTGATTCTTCATTTATAGCGTTGAAGGGTAAAACCGGCACCGCACAAACTGTGCTTCGTCCGGGAGGAAAAGTTCTCATTGAAGGGGAAGTGCATGATGCAGTAACTGAAGGAGGATTTATTGATAGGGGCGAAGAAATTGTAGTGGTTAAAGTGGGTACGGCTCAGTTGTATGTTGACCGGCCCGAAGAATAGCGCCTTGTTAATTCACTTGGTTTTTTATCTGTTTTTTTAGTTTTTTCAGTAGATTTGTGTTTTAATATTAATTAAATAATTGAATAACTATTGCTATGAAAAAAATAAGAAATTTGATTCTTTCCCTGACTTTTATTTTAATTTTAGTTTTTGTGGGTAATGCGCAACGCGTTGAAAGTGACTCCCCGTTGATTGGCTCATGGGATCTTACCATAACAATGGAGCAGGATCAGTTGGAAAATCTCGGAATTTTCCGCCATGGATTAATGTCTTCCAGTGGATTTCCCGGATGGCTCAAAGTTAAATTATCAGGTTTTTCAACACTTGTTGGTTATTATGTGGGGTACGAAGGAAGTGCAAGGCCAGTTGCTGAAGTGCATTACGATGCAGATAAAGACAAATACCATTTTACCATTCCTCCGCAATGGATGGATATTGATGATATTTATTTTGAATTTACTTTAAAAGATGACAAGCTGGAAGGATATAAAATACTTGATGGTAATAAGCTCAAATTCACTGGTGTTCGGGCACCTTCCCTGGAAAGAAAAGAACCACCGGTTTGGGGAAATCCAGTAAATTTACTTACTGAAAACATGGACCGATGGATAATTCCGGAGAACAATAAATTTAAAATGGTAGATGGTGTATTGGTAAATCCTGAAAAAGGAGGTAATCTGATTACCAATCAAAAGTTTGACGATTTTAAACTCAGTGTTGAATTTCGTTATCCCGAAGGCAGTAACAGTGGAATATATCTCCGTGGCCGGTATGAACTTCAAATTGAAGATTCCAGGGGCAGAGCAGATGATGTAAGTATCGGAGGTATCTACGGATTTATAGCTCCAGCAGTTAATGCAGCCAAAAAGCCCGGTGAATGGCAAACCTTTGAAATTA
>CAZCPH010000315.1:0-4379 GCA_964500105.1 uncultured Mariniphaga sp.
GCGGCGAAAACATTCTGGTAGTGTTCATTAACAACGGCATTTACGGAATGACCGGCGGACAGATGGCGCCTACTACCATTGAAAAAATGGTGACATCTACAACTCCCTGCGGACGCGACCATGAACTAAATGGATATCCGTTGAAGATGACCGATTTGGTGGCGCATCTTCCCGGAACATCATATGTTACACGGCAGGCGGCACACAATGCAGCTGCTGTACGCAAGTGCAAACGGGCGCTGAAAAAAGGCAAACAAAACGTGCTCAACAAAAAAGGAACTTCGTTTGTGGAAGTGGTTTCCACCTGCAACTCGGGCTGGAAAATGACTCCGGTGCAGTCTAACAAATGGATGGAAGAAAACATGTTTCCGTATTACCCTCTGGGCGATATGAAAGACAGTGAGAAAGGTGAAACCATTTCAAACAATTAAAAACCAGAAGTTATGACAGAAGAGATGATTATAGCCGGTTTTGGCGGTCAGGGTGTGCTTTCCATGGGAAAAATTCTCGCCTATTCAGGAATTATGGAAGACAAGGAAGTAACCTGGTTTCCGTCGTACGGGCCGGAAATGCGTGGCGGAACAGCAAATGTTACCGTAATTGTAAGCGACAACAGAATCAGTTCGCCGGTTTTGCACGAATACGACACGGCCATTATTTTGAACCAGCAGAGTATGGACAAGTTTGAAAAGGCGGTAAAACCAGGAGGAACATTGTTGTACGACCCAAACGGAATTGTAAATCACCCTACCCGTAAAGACATTAGGATATACCGGGTATCGGGCACCAAAACGGCAGTTGAAATGGGCAATCCCAAGGTTTTCAACATGATTGTTCTGGGCAGTTTTCTGAAGGTGAAACCCATACTGAAACTCGATAATGTTAAGAAAGGACTGGAAAAATCGTTGCCTGAGCGTTACCACAAGCTCATTCCTTTAAACCTGGAAGCCATTAAAAAAGGTCAGGAGATTGTGGAAACGGTGCAGGAGGTGTAATTTTTCTGCGTATGGCCCAATACTAAACCTCCAGACTCACCAGTTTTGCATCAACCCCTTTTACCAGGTTTAGCTTGCGGGTGATTTCCTCGTGTTTGCCAAAGTCGTCACCAGTGAGTTCGAGGAAAATCAGTCCGCTGTCGGAGCAGTTTTCCAATACGCCATCGTGAATGCCCAGGCGGGTTTTGATGAAGCATCCCCAGCCGGTTAAAATTTTCTGCACCTTTTCTGCGGTTTCCTGGCGGTGCCGCACCAGAATAAGTAATACAGTACGTTTCATAATTTTTGGATTTTAGCGGTTAATTTACAATAAAAATTTGAATTTTAAATGGTGAAAGGCGATGAGAAATCAGCAACTTTGTCAAAACATTGAAATAATAATTCCGGTATAATCTGTAAGTTGCCATGAATTCAGTAATCACTTGGATAAGTTTTTTTTTAATTTGCACCTTTCATTTTTATACAGTAAGAAGTAGCGAAATTAAAGCTAAAACCTGGTTGATTAATTAAAATGAAGAAATGGATTTTTTACACATTTATTATAGGCTTTGCAGCTTACTGGGCTTCAAATTTAATCCTTTGGTTTCCCTGGAGTTACAGTTCAACTTTGGGAGTCACCTTAATGTTAACAGTTACTCCTGTTTTATGGGCTTATGTAACCTTTTTAGCCTTAAAAACATTCCCTGAAAATAAAATTGTGAAAGGAGCTTTAATCATTTCATTGATTTTTCTTTTTCTTGCTGTAATTATGGACTATGTATTTTTTGGATTGATAAGAAATGCAATGGAGCAACTATACCAACATATTACATTTTACGGTTATGGATTTCTGATATTCTGGCCATTTCTTTTGGCTTTAATTTTTAGAAAGAGAATAACGCAGTTTAAAAGACCAGCAACAAACACGCATATTTTAAAAGCGGGAATTTGGGGAATAATATGCTTTGGAATATTGACATTAATAATTGTTTTAGGAAGTGAATTTTGAAACAAAACAAATCAGAAGATGAAAATTTTTTTATCCATAATCGTTGTATTATTTGTTTTTAGTTGCTCCAAAGCACAAATTCAGCCGGCCGAAAATGGCATGAATCAAATGAATACGCCATTAACAGCAGATCAAATCCGACTGGTTTACGAGAAAACTAAAGATTTTCCGAACAATACACAGCTTTCAATTGCAGTTATAGAAAACGGTGAGGTAACTTTTGTCGGCATAAAACGTTTGAATGACACTATTCAGCCAATTGAAAATAGAAACAAGGTGTTTGAAATTGGGTCGGTCAGTAAAGTGTTTACTGCTGTTTTACTTGCCAATTTCGTAATGAATGGCGAAATTGCATTGAATGATTCCATTCAAAAGTTCATTAATTTTGAACTGAATGCCGGCCACGATATAACATTAAAAGAACTGGCAAACCACACGTCGGGATTACCCCGTTTACCTTCCAATTTAAATTTGTTTTTTACCGATCCGAAGAATCCATACAAAAACTACGACGAAGAAAAACTAAAGCACTATTTGACAGAAGAAATGGAAGTTCAGCAATCACCGGGAACAAAATTCGAATATTCGAATTTAGGTGCCGGACTTCTTGGGTACATTTTGGCAAAGTGTTCAAATTTAACCTATAATGAATTACTCCATAAACTCATTTTTTCAAAATACGAAATGTCTTCTTCAACAGCCAACCTAGAAAAAATAAACGGAGAACTTGTAAAGGGCCTTGATAGAAACGGAAATGAAACCTCTAACTGGGATCTGAATGTTTTGGCAGGAGGAGGTGGGATTTTATCGACTACAGAGGATTTGGCTAAATTTGCAGTGGCACAGTTTAGTGTTGAAAACGAGGAGCTTGTATTAGCACAACAGCCCACTTTTTCAATTAATGACAATATGAAAATTGGGTTGGGCTGGCACATTGTGAAAATGAACAATGATTTCAATGTGCTTTGGCATAACGGTGGAACAGGCGGTTATACATCTTCATTCGGAATTGATTTGGAGAGAAAAAATGGCATTGTTATTTTATCTAATGTCTCGGCATTTAACGAAAAGATGGGAAACATTGATGATTTATGTTTTGGGCTAATCAACATCTTGAGAGTAAATAAATGATGAAAGTTTTGTGTAAAAGATCAAAGTTGTTTTATTTCGATTCAAAGAATTGGACCTTACATTGTCTGGCAAAAAAGATTTCATGAGCGAAGTTTACTTTCACGACAAAACATTTTACAGTAAAGATTTTACAGAAAATCAGCCAACTAAGGGAGTTTACGAAAATTGTATTTTCAGTAACTGTAATTTCAATAGTTGCGACTTCTCGGGTTTTCAGTTCATTGATTGTGAGTTTTACGAATGTGATCTGAGCCTAATCCGAACAGAAAAAACAGCTTTTCGCGATATCAAATTTAAGGAATGTAAATTGCTTGGCGTCCGGTTCGATACCTGCAATGAATTCGGGCTTGCCTTTTCTTTCGAAAACTGCAATTTAAGTCACGCTTCTTTTTTCAAAACAAAAATCAAAAAAACCATTTTTAGGGATTCTCAGCTTCAGGAAACTGATTTTTCGGACTGTGACATAACCAGTGCAGTTTTTGACCGGTGCAACCTGAGTCGGGCACAGTTTGAACGCACAAATCTTGCAAAGGCTGATTTCAGAACGTCATTCAACTATTCCATTAATCCGGAACTGAACCGGATGAAGAAGGCAAAATTTTCCCTTTCCGGTCTTCCCGGACTGCTGGAGAAATACGATATTCATATTGAGAATTAAAGTTCAAATGCATTGTTGAATTGAAAAAAACAATCAAAAATATGACATGTTTTTCAGCTAAAAGCTTTTTGATTCTGACTCTTTTTATTTCAATTTTATTGATATCGTGTAAAGGCAAAAAGCAAAATTCAGATTTAATTGAGCCTGAAACGGTGTTGATATTATCTCCTTCTGAAAACAATCCACGCAACAGCGAAGGTGATTTTATCAACCTCAACGACGACAGGATTCTGTTTGTTTACAGCCACTACACCGGCGAGTCCACAAGCGATCATGCTCCGGCATACCTGGCCGGAAGGATTTCTGAAGATGGCGGGAAAACCTGGTCACCCGACGATGAAGTTATTCTGCAGAATGAAGGCAAAATGAATGTGATGTCGGTGTCGTTAGTACGATTGCAAAACGAAGATATTGCGCTGTTTTATCTTCGGAAAAATTCAACCGAAGATTGCATTCCGTATATGCGAATTTCAAAAAATGAAGCAGAAATATGGAGCGAAGCAGTTCAATGTATTACGGATAAGGAAGGCTATTTTGTTTTGAACAACGACCGGGTGATTCAACTTGAAAACGGTCGGTTGCTGATGCCGGTTGCACTGCACAACAC
>CAZCPH010000316.1:0-4372 GCA_964500105.1 uncultured Mariniphaga sp.
CGCACGTAAATCAATCGAAGAGCAGCGTCCGGTAAAAATTGAAGAACTTACAGATTTAAAACCTCATCCAACAAGAGGTGTATAAGACAAATTTTGGGGGACAAACACCGTTCCCCCTCTTTTTAAACAAAGACCGTGAACGTAAACGAAATTCAGAAATAATTTAAAAGTCAATAATATGAGCTTACAGTTAAAAAAAGACGCCAAATACGCCATGCTGGTTCCCACAAGTATGGGAATCCGAATCATTCCCGATAACGGTCAGCCGGTTCATGCCAGCGACAAATTTACCATGTATGCAACCAGTGCTGAAACCAATGTGGTCAGCATTTCTTCTTATCTGGGATTACCGGTAAAAGTGTTAACTACTTTTGTGAAAGGCAGTCCGATTGCACAGTTTATTAAAAGCAACCTGAAAGGCCGACATATGGATTATGAAGGTCCCGAAGTGGAACAGGGCGATCCGTGGGGATTCCGCCATCAGATTAACATTGCCGACAGCGGGTACGGATTACGCGGTCCGAGAGTTTTTAACGACCGCGCAGGAGAAGTTGGAAGAACATTGAATGCCAAAGACTTCGACCTCGAACGGATTTTCGGGGAAGAAGGCGTTCAAATTGTTCACCTCTCCGGATTAATCGCTGCGCTGTCTCCGGATACTACCCAATTCTGTCTGGAAGTGGCACGGGCGGCAAAAAAGCACGGCACTAAAATTTCGTTCGACCTGAACCACCGGGCTTCGTTCTGGAAAGGCCGTGAAAAGGAGTTGCGCGAAAACTTTACTGAAATCGCTTCACTTACCGATATTCTGATTGGCAACGAAGAAGATTTCCAGTTATGCTTTGGAATTGAAGGTCCGCCTGCCGGTGGCGAAGGAATCAAAGCCAAAATCGACGGATTCAAAGGTTTGATAAAGCGTGTTAAAGAAACTTTCCCCAATGCTTCAGTATTTGCCAATACACTGCGCGAAGTAATAAGCGTGAATGAACACCTTTGGGGCGCTATTCTGCTGGAAGGTGAAAACTGGCATGTAATTGAACCGCGTCCGATTGTGGTACTCGACCGCATTGGCGGCGGTGACGGTTTCGTCGGTGGTATGCTTTACGGAATCCTTAAAGGCTGGGAACCGGAAAAATGGCCTCAATTTGGCTGGGCTACCGGCGCTATGGCTACTACGTTCCTTACAGACTATGCCCAACCCACCGATGAAGATATGGTTTGGAGCATCTGGAAAGGAAATGCGAGAGTAAAAAGATAGAAGCCTCCACCAACTCTCCCAAAGGGGGGAGAGAAAAATCAGCCCCAGACTTTAGTCTGGGGGTTACGATGAAATTTTCAACACCGGGCTTTAGCCCTTAATTTTGAATGTTTAGCTAAAAAAAACATGATTTACTACGAAAACGGCTCAATAGAAACCAGCCTCTCAGCAGACGACATGAAACAGGGGTTATTCGAAGCGCTGGATAAAATGGGTGAAAAGAAAAAAGTGCTGGCTGTTCCGCCGGACTATACCCGGTTGCCGTCGCGTTCGGGTGAACTCACCGAATTTGCCTGGCAGTATTTCGGCGATAAACTCACCGATATTCTGCCGGCTCTGGGAACACATACACCCATGACCGATGTTCAAATCAACCACATGTTTGGCAAAACACCCCGAAATCTGTTTCGTGACCACGACTGGCGCAACGATGTGATTACGCTGGGAACCGTTCCGGCAGAATTTGTAAAAGAAGTTTCGGGCGGAGCGGTGGATTACGACTGGCCGGCACAGGTAAACAAACTGCTGGTAGAAGGCGGTTTCGACCTCATACTGTCCATCGGGCAGGTGGTTCCGCACGAAGTGGTGGGAATGGCCAACTACAACAAAAATATTTTCGTGGGAACGGGTGGTTCCGAAGGCATCAACAAAAGCCACTTTATTGGTGCGGCATATGGCATGGAAAAAATGATGGGCCGGGCCGATACTCCGGTACGGAAAATTTTCAATTACGCTTCGGAACATTTCGCTGCACACTTGCCCATCGTGTATGTTCAAACTGTTGTGGGACTCAACAAAGAAGGTAAATTACAAACCTACGGGCTGTTTATTGGTGACGATTTCAGCGTTTTCGACAAGGCAGCCAAACTTTCGCTGCAGGTAAATTTCGAAATGGTGGAAAAACCGCTGAAAAAAGTGGTGGTATGGCTCGATCCGACCGAATTTAAAAGCACATGGCTCGGCAACAAAAGTGTGTACCGCACCCGTATGGCTTTGGCCGACGGAGGCGAACTTATTGTTCTGGCTCCGGCTTTGATTGAATTCGGTGAGGATCAACAAATCGACAAACTCATCAGAAAGTACGGCTATTTTGGAACGCCACACACTTTAAAACTGGTGGAAGAAAACGAGGATTTGCGCTCCAACCTCGGTGCAGCAGCACACCTCATTCATGGTTCATCCGAAGGCCGTTTCAGCATCACTTACTGCCCGGGCAAAGGCGAAAAAAACCTGACTCAACAAGAAATTGAAAGTGTCGGATTTAAGTATGAAGATATTGATGAAGTAACCACAAAATACAATCCGGCAAAACTAAAAGACGGCTTCAACACCATGCCCAACGGCGAAGAGATATTCTATATTTCCAATCCGGCAATTGGGCTGTGGGCATATAAAGACAGGTTTGAATATTAAGAGCCCCTCCTGACCTCCCCTAAGGGGAGGAATTTTCTGAGAATAATTTAAAAAACAACACTAAAATGAATGAGTTCAATTCAGATAAAAAGCCCAAATTCTCTCCGCCAACCGGCGGAAAATTAAAGGGGGCCGTTATTCGTTGGGGAATAATTGGGGTTGGTAATGTAACCGAGTTAAAAAGCGGACCGGCGTTCTACAAAGCCGAAAAATCGGAGCTGGTTGCTGTTATGCGACGAAACACTAAAAAAGCAGAAGACTATGCCAAACGGCACAATGTTCCGAAATGGTATTCCAACGCGTCGGAACTCATCAACGACCCGGAAGTGGATGCGGTTTATGTGGCTACCCCACCCGGTTCGCATGCCCGCTATGCTATTGAGGTGATGCGCGCCGGCAAACCGGTTTATGTGGAAAAACCCATGGCAAAAAATTATGCCGAATGTAAAGAAATGCTGAAAGTTTCGGATGAAACCGGAATGCCGCTTTTTGTGGCGTATTACCGACGAGCTCTTCCGGCTTTTTTAAAAGTTAAGGAAATGATTGAAACCGGAGCAATCGGTAAGCCTCTGCTTGTCAACATTAAACTGCATAAAGCGCCGAGAGCAAACGACCTGAAAAAGGAAGAGCAAAGCTGGCATGTTCATCCTGAAATCAGTGGCGGTGGCTATTTTTTCGATTTGGCCTCGCACCAGTTCGATTACCTTGATTTTTTGTTCGGAAAAATAACTGAAGTCTCGGGAATAGCGACCAACAATGCCGGTCTCTACCCTGCTGAAGATACAGTAGTGGGAACATGGAAACACAAATCAGGAATCACCGGTTCCGGCAGTTGGTGTTTTGTGGCAGAAAAATCTTCGGAAACCGATGAAATTGTGATTACCGGCACCAAAGGCGAAATTGTGTTGCCGTGTTTTACCCACGAAAACGTAAAATTTACTTCGAAGGAAGGTGTCATTGAGATGGGGTTTGACAATCCGGAACATATTCAGCAAAATCTGGTACAGCAGATGGTAAATGAATTGCGTGGTGAAGGCAAGTGCGCGAGTACCGGGGTTTCTGCAGCGAGAACGAGCTGGGTGCTTGATGAGATGGTAAAGGGGTATTATGGAGATTATGTTGTGATTGGTGGAGATTAAGTGGAGATGATGTGAATTATTGTGATTTATTGAAAACAACTGAATAATTCGGCTAAGATTTTATAAATTAGGGTATTAATAATTTTTAAAATTACAAATTATGAAACTGGAAGATATGGAAATTTACCAGATTGCCATGGAAATTGGAGACGATGTGTGGTTCTCTGTTGTAGATTGGGAAAATTTAGCTAAATACTCAGTTGGTCAGCAAATTATTAAAAGTTCGGATTCAATTGCGGCAAATATTTCCGAAGGATATGGAAGGTATCATTTTAATGACCGGAAAAATTTCATGTTCTATTCACGTGGTTCACTGTTTGAAACAAAAACATGGCTGACAAAAGCTAAAAACAGAAGTATCATTACAGAAGAATTTTTCAATTTCGAAATCCAAAAACTGGAACGATTGGGTGTAAAACTCAATAAATCACCATTAATCTCAATGAATCACAATAATTCACAACGAATCACAATAATTCACCACAAATCTCAACAATTCGTTACAAATCACTAATTTCAATGAAGATAGTTATCGACGATAAAATACCATACATCCGCGGAG
>CAZCPH010000317.1:0-4369 GCA_964500105.1 uncultured Mariniphaga sp.
AACCGGGGGTTTATGAGCGGAATCTGGTTGCTGCAACCGGTTGCGACAGTGTTGTAGTTACCAATCTTTCTGTGGAGCAACTGACTGTTCATACCATTAATCTGGAAGCAGGCTGGAATATCATTTCTTCGTACCTGATTCCTGATAATCAGGATATGGTAGCGGTTGTGGAATCGCTGATAGCTGACGGAAATCTGGTCAAAATTCAGGATGAAAGCAACAACACTCTGGAACAAAAAAATAAAAACACAGGCTGGGTGAATTCCATCGGGGATTTTCGGGAAACAGAAGGGTACAAAATTCAGGTTAACACCTCATGTGCTCTGGAAGTAAAAGGAGAAAAAGTGAATTTGCCGTTACATGTTTCATTGACGTCTGGCTGGAACCTTATTTCATTCCCGGTTGATGGAAACGTAAATGCGATGGAAGTGATTCAACCACTCATTGATGCCGGAGTTTTGAACAAAGTTCAGGATGAGAAGGGCAACTCTATCGAAAACTGGCGAAATAAGGGCTGGATTAATTCCATTGGTAATTTTGAAAAGGGGAAAGGTTATGTGGTCCATGTTTCCGGGAATACTGAACTTGCGTTTAGTGAATCGTTTGAGAAATCAGCAATGGCTGTTCAGGGAAGAGCGGAAACAACTTATTTCAGTGTGAATTACGATGGCAACGGTGTGGATCACATGAACATCAATATTGTTGAACTGGCAGCTTCAGGGCTAAAAGCAGGAGATGAAATTGCTGTGTTTGACAACGATGTATGTGTTGGAGCTATTCGACTGACTGACCAGGATTTTGCGCTTGATGCCGTAAGCATTCCTGCTTCTGCATCGGAAGAGGGGCTGAATAACGGGTATCTGGAAGGAAACAGTATAAATCTGAAAGTCTGGAGCAACAGTTCGAATGAAGAACTAACGATGTCGGTTTCCATTATTGAGGGTGAGATGGTTTACAACCGTCAGGCAAGTGTGTTCGTTGCATTATCCGATTTGACAGTAGGTGTGAATGAGTTTGATGTTTCAGGAATAAACGTCGATGTATATCCCAATCCTGCAAGTCAGCATGTCAACATCAGATTTTCAGCTTCACCTTATTTTGGGGCTATCATCGCTCTGTTTGATATTTCCGGCAGGCAGGTGTTGAGTCAGGAGATTCAGTCTGATAATGTGGTACTTCAGTTAGATAAACTGCAATCGGGAACCTATTTTGTGAGAATTCCGGTTAACTCCGGGGTTATAACACGAAAACTGGTTAAAAGGTAACAGAAATTTTAGCAGGGGTCAAAATGAAAATACCGGGCAGGAATGTCCGGTATTTTTGTATAAAAAATTGATTTTAAGTTATCTGTAAGTGCTTTTGCTTTCCATCAACGGCGTATTCAGCGTTGTTACAGTTGATGCAATGGATTTTCCGTCTGAAACGGTAAGAAGTAATTTAAAGTATTCATGATTATCAGGAATTGTCAGTCGTAAGGCAGGGCCGGTGCCAATATCTTTCACGGCAAGATAATTTCCATATTCATCGCATTTTACCAATGCCCATTCAAAGTCATAGTTTTTGCAGTCCAGTCCGTATTTCCAGCCTTCTTGCTCGTCGTATAGCATTGAATAGTAATGCAATACCGAGTTTTTGTACAGCGGCACAGCCGGTTTAAGAATTCGGACTGTTTTCTTGTTGATTAATGTATCTGGTTCACGCATAGAATAATACAGCTGAAAGAATTCATCTTTTTCGCGCCCTTTGCGGTCGGTTATTCCGTCAAAAGTGAGCTTGTTGCTTTCGTGCTGGTCCTGCCACGAGGTGATGAAAAACTGAAGTTGCAAATTCCAGATCTCAGGCTCAATAAGTGTTTCTGTATCAATTTCGCTGAAGAGATACTTAGCATCAGTGTCTTCAAAATCATCAAGTAAAGGCAATAAATGCGTATCGTTTTTTACGATTAAGCCGTAGTAGTCTAATCCGCTGACATTTTTATCCAGCAACTGAACATGGTAACCCGATAGAAGATTAACTTCCAGGTCAATTATTACCGGCCTTTCGGGGTCAATCTTTTTTATTTCCGCAATCAGATTTTTTAACCAGAGCAGGTAAGCCCGGTTTTGGTACATTAATTCCGGTTTGTGGAAAAAGTCTTTCTGGTTGAAAAGAACATCATTCTGAATGTTCCACGACGAAATGTGTTGGTGATTCATGTTTTTTGCGACCTTTTTTAAAATGGTTGCTTTCAAACGTTCAGTTTCCGTGGTATCAGTCATAAAATCGAGGTAAGCCGGAATCCAGAAACCAAACGAAACTCTTAAATCAGATTCTTCTGCAATATTTAAAACATTATAGTCGTAGATTGAGTTTCCGGCAAATTTTATGGTATTAATACCTAGGTTTTTTATTTTTTTGAAATCAGCAGCCAGTTTTCTTCGGTTCAAAACATGGTAGTTTTTTCGCCAGTCATGACCATATTTCAGGTTGATGCCTTTAATTTCTTGTAAATTATTACGCAATGAGTTAGCTTTCGCAATATTGTTTGGGAGAGTCGGTAACGGTGAAAAAACATAATCAGGTACTTCTTTGCTTTTAAACGAAGTTTTTATCACCTGGTTTTGCGGAATCGTCCAGTCGAGGTATTGATTCAATTGAAGACCTTTGGGCCAGTTATTGTCCACTTTGCTGTTAAAGTAAATCACAGATTTAATTTCCTGATAATTGTTTTCAATGGCGGCAAAAGCATCTTCAATCCATTGACTTTGGCTTTGACCGTCGCGTAAAGTTCCAAATTCCGAGATGATAACCGGGGTAGGGGGTAAATTGATCAAAGCCTCATGAAAGGGTTCGTACAGACTTTCAAAATCGTGCCATTCACCATCCAGGTTGTATTCGCCGTAGTTCAGAATATTCACACCTATCCAGTCAACATACTCCCTTCCCGGATAAAATGCCTCCAGATTTTCTGCCTTCCATGGATTCCAAATCCAGATAACATTATGTGCATCGCTGCTTTTAAAGATTTCATAAGTGTGAATCCAGGCCTTTTTGAATTTCGAAACGGCTTCGTCTCCCTGCAAAAACCAGGGATAGAATGGGTTGTCGAATTCGTGTGCAAACCTCAGGAAGACAGGTTTCTGCAAATTTTTAAGCTTTTCTGCGAACTGTGTGATGTAATAGTCGAAAAATCCACTGGCAATGAGTTCGTAAACGTGGGCGCTGTCAGTAATTTCATTTTCAAAGGTATTTAACCACGGCTCCCAGGTAATCATTGGAATAGACTTGTTCACATAGATTGAATCCAGAATGTCATCCGGGAAACCGGATTCAATGTCTGTTTCCCAGGCAATATAGAGTGAAACAATATCAAAATTTTCCTCTATCTGTTCAGATACAGCTTTTACATTTTCGAGGCTGGTTATTCCGTCATCGTTTTTTGGAGCAAAAATGCCGATGTAATTGATCACGTTTTTTTCCGGAATTTCGGGCTGAACGCCACCCCATTTCACATATTCCGAATGGTAGTAAAAACCGCCGGATAACGCCATAATAACCACCACCAGAGGTAATGCAGCTTTCTGCCAGGTGGAATAGCCAATGTTTTGCACTGAATTTAACAATGATTTTTTGGGTTCTTTAAATTCAAGATTTACAGCAACCGGCTGTTGTTTTTCATAGGCCAGAACCAGCGTGAAAAACATGAAAAATGCATTCAACAGCGCAAAACCCGACATGAAAAGCGAAAAGGGAGTAAAGTCGATGGATAAACCGTAAATTACAGCAACAATGGAAACAACTCCAATTACGAGGTTTGGAATCAGAATTTTCCAGCTTGTACGTTCTTTGTCTTCCTTTGGTGTGGGCAAATAGGGCACTTTTTTGCGGATGAACGTATAAACAGCGCCAATAATGTAAATCCACCAGGTACAGGCCAGTAGCAATCCGCCCATCAGGTGTGTTCCGCGTTCGCTTTTATCCATTACCCACCGCTGCACATAAAAACGTATGCCCAGGATCGAAGTCAGAATAGGAATGAAAATCAGTCCGAAATTGATGACATTGCCCTTCCAGGGTGTGGTTGCAGTAAAAAGGGAGATTATTGGAATTAAAAAGCTTATCAGTACAATAAAACCGGAAAGATAATGCAGCGGTAAAATTCCGAAGTGAATTCTTTGTCGCCAGGTGAAATTTTTGAACAGTTTCGGGAAAACAGAAACCAGCAATTCAAGGGTTCCTCTCGACCATTTCAACTGTTGTTTGTAATATGAAGTGAGAGAAGCCGGTACCAGCCCCTTGGTGAAAATTTTCGGCACATAAACCGATTTCCAGCCTTTTGCATACAGTTGCATGGCTGTGTGCATGTCTTCCGAAAGGCCGGGTGCGTGGC
>CAZCPH010000318.1:0-4362 GCA_964500105.1 uncultured Mariniphaga sp.
TTACCAGCGAAAAAGTGAAACAAACTATTCAAAATAAAGGAATTAAACTTATTAGTTATAAAGATTTAAAATGAACAAAATGAAATTGAAGGATGTACAATATTCTGGAGTGGTATTATTGCTGTTTTGCATTCTCAATCTGAATGCCCAGGACCCCAACCGGTTTAAATCGCAAATTGAAGAATTGGTTCAGAAAGAATATCAGTTTGAGGCCGGGAAAGAACTTGCCCTTTTTACCGGAAGTTCCAGCGTGCGGATGTGGAGAGATGTACAGGATTATTTTCCGGAATACAACGTAATTAATAATGGCTTTGGCGGTTCGCACTTCAGCGATCTGATTTATTATTACGAGGAACTGATTCCGAAATACAGTCCGGATTACCTTTTTATTTATGAAGGCGATAACGACATTGCAAGCAATAAAAAACCGGGGAAAGTTATAAAAGAAGCCAAATTGCTGGTTGACCGGATTCAGCAGGATTTACCGGATACCAAAGTGGTGCTGATTTCGGCAAAACCCAGTGTAGCCCGCTGGAATCTGCATAAAAACTATGAGAAGCTGAACAAAAAACTCGAAAGACTGGCTAAAAAAACCGATAATCTGGAATTTGCAGACGTTTGGAGCGCCATGCTCGATGAAAACGGTCAGGTTTTTACCGATGTTTTTTTGGACGACAACCTCCACATGAACAAAAAAGGCTACGACATTTGGGGAGAAGTGATTGGGGAGTTTCTGGAATAAAGAAAGCCGGCTCCTCACAGAACCGGCTTCTTTCATATTTTGCAATCACTTTTTTCTCTTTCTCCCTCTCCCTGTCCCATAAGGGATTCCTTCGGAAGGAGAGGGCCGGGGAGAGGCTTCCTATTCCTTATACGCCTCAATCAAAATTTCCAGAATTTTCTTTCCGGCGGCAGCCACACTGGTCCCGGGGCCAAAAATGGCTACTGCGCCTGCGTCGTAAAGGTATTGGTAGTCCTGCGCAGGAATTACCCCACCCACAATAACCATAATGTCGTCGCGGCCCAGCTTTTTCAGCTCTTCGATAACCGCGGGCACCAGTGTTTTGTGTCCAGCTGCCAGCGACGAAACGCCCAGCACATGCACGTCGTTTTCAACGGCCTGTTTGGCTGCCTCTTCCGGAGTCTGGAACAGTGGCCCCACATCCACATCAAAACCGAGGTCGGCATAGCCGGTAGCCACCACTTTGGCGCCGCGGTCGTGACCGTCCTGGCCCATTTTGGCTACCATAATGCGCGGCTGGCGGCCTTCCATTTCCGCAAATTTCTGCGCCAGTTCCTGCGCTTCCTGAAATTCCGATTTGTTTTTTGCTTCCGATTTATACACGCCTTCAATTGTTCTGATTACTGCTTTATATCGTCTTGCCACTTTTTCGCAGGCATCTGAAATTTCACCCAAAGATGCACGTTTTTTTGCTGCATCAATCGCCAGTTCCAGCAAATTTCCTTTTCCTGTTTCGGCAGCTTTTGTAATAGCTGCCAGGGCCGACTGCACTTCTGCTTCATTGCGTTCAGCACGCAGTTTTTTCAGCCGTTCAATCTGCGACAGGCGTACTGCGGTATTGTCGATGTCGAGAATATCGATGGGGTCCTCTTTACCGAGACGGTATTTGTTGATTCCCACAATGGTTTGTGAACCGCTGTCGATTCTTCCCTGTGCGCGCGCTGCTGCTTCTTCAATACGCATTTTTGGCACGCCGGTTTCGATGGCTTTGGCCATTCCGCCCAGTTTTTCCACTTCCTGAATGAGCTCCCAGCCTTTCCGTGCCAGTTCGTTTGTAAGTGATTCCACGTAGTACGAACCGGCCCACGGGTCGAGCGAGCGACAGATTTCCGTTTCCATTTGCAGGTGCAACTGGGTGTTGCGGGCAATTCGTGCCGAGAAGTCGGTGGGCAGGGCAATGGCTTCGTCCAGTGCGTTGGTGTGCAAACTCTGGGTGTGGCCCAGCACTGCCGCCATTGCTTCAATGGCGGTTCGGCCTACGTTGTTGAACGGGTCTTGTTCTGTCAGTGACCAACCAGAAGTTTGCGAGTGTGTACGCAATGCCATCGACTTTTCATTTTTCGGATTGAATTCCTTCACAATTTTTGCCCAAAGCATACGTGCCGCACGCATTTTGGCAATCTCCATAAAGTGATTCATGCCAATGGCCCAGAAAAACGAGAGCCGCGGTGCAAATGCGTCGATGTCGAGTCCGGCTTTGATTCCGGTGCGGAGGTAATCCAGTCCGTCGGCAAGCGTATAAGCCATTTCAATGTCGGCAGTGGCGCCGGCTTCCTGCATGTGGTACCCTGAGATGGAAATGGAGTTGAACTTCGGCATGTGCCGCGAAGTGAACTCAAAAATATCGGCAATGATTTTCATGGAGAACTCCGGCGGGTAAATGTAGGTGTTCCGCACCATAAATTCTTTCAGGATGTCGTTCTGGATGGTTCCCGAAAGCTGCTCCAGCGTGGCGCCCTGTTCGAGGCCGGTAACAATGTAAAAAGCCATTACGGGCAGCACGGCGCCGTTCATGGTCATGGAAACCGACATTTTATCCAGCGGAATTTCGTCGAACAAAATTTTCATGTCGAGGATGGAGTCGATGGCCACACCGGCTTTCCCCACGTCGCCCACCACGCGCGGGTGGTCTGAGTCGTAACCGCGGTGTGTAGCCAGGTCAAACGCTACCGACAGCCCTTTTTGGCCGGCAGCCAGGTTGCGGCGGTAAAACGCATTCGATTCCTCAGCGGTTGAAAATCCGGCATACTGGCGGATGGTCCAGGGGCGCATGGCGTACATGGCCGAGTAGGGCCCCCGCAAAAATGGCGGCAATCCGGCGGCATAATCCAGGTGCTCCAAACCTTCCAAATCTTCTTTCGTGTAAACCGGTTTCACCGGAATCTGTTCCGGCGTGAGCCAGTTCTTTGTATTGTCTGTGACACTTCCGGGAGTTTGTTTTGCCCGGAACTTTTTTATGTCGATGTTTTTGAAATCAGGTTTCATAACTATTTATTTTAAACACGAAGGCACAAAGACATGAAGATTAAAAATAACCGTTAATTTTTCGCTTTATGCCTTGTTTGATTAACGATACATTAAAGTTTATCAAATAGCCAAGTTGTATGTTTGCCAGTTTCATGTAAGTGAGCAACTGTACTTCATGAACGGGCAATAACATTTCAACGGCTTTTAATTCAATTATGATGGATTTTTCAACAAGTAAATCAATAAAAAAATCTTTGTGAACAGGTTTCCCTTTGTAAAAAACAGGGATTTGCACTTGCCGTTCAACCAGCATATTGCGACTTGTCAATTCTTCGTAAAGACAAATTTCGTAAACCGATTCAAGCAGACCAGGACCAAGTTCAGTATGCACCTCAAATGCTGAATGAACAATTTGTTTCCCGATTTTTTCTATTTCGACTTTTGAAATCATCTTTCTTAATTTTTAACACAAAGACACTAAGGCACAAAGGCTTATTAAATAAATTTCAGATACAATAGTAATTATGGTATTTTTTTGAGTAAGTACTTTCATATTTTTCTAAAAATTTATCTTAGTGTCCTTGTGCCTTTGTGTTCAAATCCCTAATTTTCGCTGATACGCTTTCAACTCTTCCAGAATATTACTTTTCATGTGGATGAAGTTGGTAATTCCCTTTGCTTCCAGTTCCGGTTTGCATTCGGGAGCACCGGCAACTACCAGGATTTCTTTTTCCAGCAACTGAGCTACCTGCGGTGCCAGTTCGGCATATTCTTCGTCGGAGCTGCACACCACCACGATGTCGGCATTTCTGGCTTTGGCGGCTTCCACACCGGCAATAACTGAGCTGAACCCGTTGTTGTCAATCACTTCGAAACCGGCAACGGCAAAAAAGTTGGTGCTGAATTGTGCACGTGCTTTCCTGAACGTGAGGTTACCCATGGGCAGCATAAAAGCTACAGGACGTTTGTTGCTTTTTGCATACACATCGGTTTTGTATCGCAATGCTTCGAAAGGTTGTGCAGCGCGGTAAGGTTTTAATGTCTCCACTTCTGCATCCGCTTCAGTGAGGTCGCTGGCCTGGAAAACCCATTCCGGGAATTCCTCTTTGGCCGTTTCGGAGAAATTGGGAAACTGGTTAACACCCAGCAGGTTTTCGCGACGAAGCGCCACGTTGGTATCCCGTTTGGCCGCCATCGCCTTTATTTCATTCTGAATGAATCCGTCTTTAAACGCCTGCACAATACCGCCTTTGTCCTGCACCTGAAGGAATAAGCTCCAGGCATGTTCTGCCAGCGAAGCAGTGAGGTTCTCAATGTAATACGAACCGGCGCCCGGGTCGGCAATTTTGTCGAGGTGCGCTTCTTCTTTCAGC
>CAZCPH010000319.1:0-4349 GCA_964500105.1 uncultured Mariniphaga sp.
TAAACTTCCTGCCCGTCAACGACAGGTGCAGTAAAAGTCGGATTGGCAGTTGCTGCATCTGAAAGCGTAATTCCGGCAGGTGCTGTCCAGGCGTAGGTTAACATATCTCCGTCAGGATCTGTTGAGCCGGATCCGTTTAATGTAACCGTACTCTGAGAATAAACGGTCTGATTTGTGCCTGCATCGGCAACGGGTGGCAGATTCGCTGTAACCGTAACGATAACGGTAGCATCATCAGTTTCAGCTGATCCGTCGGTTACTACCAGTGTGAAAGTTAAGTCGGTATCGGCCGTTACATCGGGAGCTGTAAACGATGGAGTAGCCGAAGTTGGATCGTCCAAAGTTATACCTGCCGGCGCTGTCCATGCGTAGGTAATATTGTCCAGTGCATCCGGATCAGAAGAAGCTGTTCCGTCGAGCACTGCTGTTGTCTGTTCTCTTACAGAGAAAGCAGTTCCAGCATCAGCAACCGGTGGTTTATTTACGTGCTTAACCGTTACAATCACAACATCAGAAGCAGTGTTGTTTTCAGTTTCACCGTCATCTACAGTTAAAGTAATTTCAAAATCTGTGTCAACATCCACTTCAGGTGCTGTAAATGTTGGTGATTCAGCCGATGGATCGTCGATTACGAAACCGGCAGGAGCAGTCCATAAAAAGGTTAATTCTGCACCTTCGGGGTCGCTTGATTCGGAACCATCAAGCACTCCCTGATCATTTTCATTGATTTCCACATCAGCACCTGCATCTGCCACAGGCACAATGTTCGTGTGCACAACAAAAATTGAAACGGTATCCGGTTCAGAATCCACCGTGCCGTCATTAACAACCAGTTCAAATCTGAACGTGGAGTCTTTCATCAGAGCCGGTGGTTCGGGTGCGGTAAACGAAGGTTGGGCCAGTGTATTGTCATCCAGCACTGCACCGTCTATTGATGTCCAGGTGTAGGTGATCACATCCAGTTCATCCGGATCTGCAGAAGCTGTTCCATCCAGTTGCACAGTCGTGCCTTCGTCAACGGTCTGGTCTGCACCGGCATCAGCCACCGGCGGTTTATTGATGTGCGTAACGGTTATGATTACATCGTCGGGATCGGAAGTCCAAACGCCGTCACCAACAGTTAATGTGAATACCAAATCAGTATTTTCATGCACCTCAGGAGCGATAAATGTTGGAGATGCTGCTGTTTCATCATCCAGGGCAACCCCTGCAGGAGCAGTCCAGGTATAGGTTAAAGGTTTCATTTCAGTGTCTGTTGAGCCTGTTCCGTCAAGTTGAACAACAGCGCCTTCATCTATCGTCTGATCCGGTCCCGCATTTGCCACCGGAGGAATATTTTCGTGAATTACGCGAACTGATACAAAAGCGGTGTCAGAATCGAGTTTTCCGTCGTTCACCACCAGCTTAAACTGGTAATCGATAAAATCTTCGATGATGGTTGGCGAAGTAAAAGTCACTACCGGTTCGGTGGCTGCGCCGTCGAAAGTAATTCCGTCGGGTGCAATCCAAAGGTAGGTGATTACGTCACCGGCATCAGGATCTGAAGAGCCTGAAGCATCGAGCGTAACTGTTACTCCTTCATCCACCTGCTGATCGTCTCCTGCAACAGCAACCGGTTTGCGGTTAAAATCCTTAACGGTAATTTTTACCGTTGCGGTTGACGATAACGGAACAGTGTTGGTAACCGTTAGGGTAGCTACATATTCAGTGTCTTCGGTAACAGTCGGCGCGGTAAACGTTGGGTTGGCAACAGTCGGGTCGCTCAACGTAATTCCGGCGGGTACTATTTCCCATGAATAAGTGATTTCCAGTCCTTCGGGATCACTTGAAGCGCTGCCGTCAAGCTGACCGGTTTCTTCCTCCACCACTTCAAAATCTGCACCGGCATTGGCCACAGGAGGCAGTGGAACATCTGTTACGGTAACCACAACGGTGTCAGGCTCTGAAGCCCTCTCGCCGTCGTTTACAACCAGGGCAAACCGGTAGGTGGCATCTGCCGTCACAGAAGGTGCTGTGATAGCCGGACTTGCAGAGGTTAAATCCGTCAATCCAAATCCGTCGATATCTTCCCACAGGTAAGTGAGTGTGGCACTTTCCGGGTCTGATGAACCTGAGCCATCCAGTGTGCTGGCAGTTCTTTCGTCAATGGAAAAATCGGCTCCCGCATTGGCAACCGGTTTGTAATTGTGGGTGCCCAACAGCACAACAAAAGCAGTTGCACCATGTTGGAAAGTTGGAACAGAAACTTCTACGCCATTTGAAACATCATAATAAGTAGGAGTCACTAAAATGATTTCCTCTTCTTCTGAGGCGTCCCAAAATCTGTAGGAGATGGCTCTTCCAGCGGTGTAACCATCCTTTGCAGGAGTGTCCAGATCGTCAGCGCCAGCAATGCCGGCAAATGTTAACAGATCCCAGGTATCTTCAAGACTTTTGGTTAAAACTCCGACTCCGACGCAAATATCTCCGTCAAAAAAACCGACTTCATCTCCGGCTTCAAGGTTTATTCCGTTTACCTTAGCTTCCATCAGGTTTAAATTCATAAAATCCCCCGGATTTACATTTCCATAAATCGGAGTAAAGTGTGTTTGTGCTATGGTGATTTTACTAAACGATAAAATCAATACAGCCAGTAAAAAGTAAGTGTAAATTTTTCTCATAATATGATTAAATTTTGGTTTAACTATCTAAAAGTACGACGGCAAAATTCATTTCGCCCACATTTTGTAAAATATTTTACAAATGGTGTGTTTTGCACAACAAAAGGCTATTCTTAATAACAAGGTTTCTTAATGTAGAATTTGCATCATGTATTTTTTCGATGTGGGAATTTTGGCGGAAGAGCCGTTGAATTCAACCAAAAGCTGCTGATCTTTTTTTGAATACTTTTTAATGTATTTTAAATTAACGATGTGCTTGCGGCTTACACGAATAAACTGGTGCGTCGGAAGTTTTTCCGAAAGCTTCCCAAGATTCTGGCAAATGGTGTCCTGCCTGCCTTTGTACAGGTACAAAACAGAATAACTGCCATCAGCTTCTATGTATATCAGTTCTTCGGGAAGATAAAAATTAACTTCCTGATTGGACTGTATCTGAATGATGTTCAGCGGTTGTGGTTTTGTATGAGCAACAGGCTGTTGATTGTCCTGCTTTATCTGTTGTTCAACTTTTTTGAGCGTGCTTTTCAGGTCTTTCAGCAAAACGGGTTTTTGCAGGTAGCCTGCCGGTGAAAACCGGATGACCTCGGCTGAAATTTCTTCAGGCTCTGAAAGAATCACCACACGGGTGTTCATTTGTCCGATTTCAATAAGCCGAAGGATATCAATGCCGTTCAGGCCGTTGTTGAAGGTTAATCCAAGGAAAACCACATCAGGTGTGAGAATCCTGATGGCTTCCATCCCTGATTTTACCTCGAAAAAAAGATTGACGTTCTTAAAATTTAATTCGATGAGAAGTTCTCTCAGCTCAAAAGCGGTAGATTGTTGCTCATGAATGATTAAAAAACTCGTATTCCCGGAAAGCTTTTCCATAATCTCTTAACAAAAAATGACCCATGAAATGCACCTTGTTTCAAATGAACACTAACATATTCAAAACAAAGATAGATATTTTTTTATTTAAAAATAATTTTCTAAGAAAAGTTTGCATTGTTTAGAAAAACAAAATTTTTAAGGTAAATTGGTAATGATTTGATAGTTTTTTGCAGGTTCAGGGTTGAAAGAAAAAATAAAGGGTGACTGCAATAGCCACCCTTTAATGGAAAATTTCTTTTTGTACTATTTCCGGTCGAGCACCAGCTTTTTAACAGCTGTTTTGTCGTTCATTTGTATTTTTACAAAGTACATACCCGACACCTGCTCGGCCATATTTAAAGTAATGCGTTGATTGTTGCTGAAGTTTTTGCGCAACACCTGCTTGCCGGTAATGGTAAATACCGAAACATCTACCCGACCGAAATCGTTGGTTTTTAGTTCGAGGTGAACCGCATCTCTGGCAGGATTGGGATACATGTTTACATTGAACTCGCCGGCGGCAATTTGTCCGGCACTAACCGGGTAGCCGTCAACACAGAGCTGGAATGTGTCGGTTGCGATTGCTCCTTCAGGGTCGGTGGCCACAACTACAATGTTTACACAACCTGTGTCTTCAATCATGGGGCTGAACACCAGCGAATCGTCCACCATATCTGCCCATGCAGGCAGCGGTTCGCCGTTTTCGAGCGTGGCGCTGATGTTCAGTTCATCTCCGTCAATATCATCGAACAGTTCACCCAAAACCGCACTAACCGGAATGCTCAGTACATACGAAGCATTGACAGCCTGGTCGCCAATTGGATTGACCACAAACGG
>CAZCPH010000320.1:0-4346 GCA_964500105.1 uncultured Mariniphaga sp.
GCGCGTCGTCAACCAGCAATCTGAATTCGAATTCGTCTTTCAACTTGACAATTTCATCGAGTTTTCCCAAATCGCCCGACATCCCAAAGACACCTTCGGTAATCACCAAAATTCCGCCTTTTTGTTTTTCGGCAAGTTTGGTGGCACGCTCCAGTTGCTTGCGCAGGTTTTCCATATTGTTGTGCGGGTAAACAAACCGTTTGCCCATGTGCAAACGCACACCGTCGAGAATGCACGCATGTGATTCTGAATCGTAAACCACAACGTCGTTTCGGCCGCAAATGGCATCAATAACCGAAACCATTCCCTGGTAACCGTAATTCAGCAAAAAGGCATCCTGTTTGCCCACAAACGCAGCCAGCTCCCGCTCAAGTTGCTCATGTTTGGTTGTTTGTCCCGACATCATACGGGCACCCATCGGGTAGGCCATGCCATACTGTGCGGCGGCTTCTGCATCCGTTTTTCTCACTTCCGGGTGGTTTGCCAGTCCCAGGTAATTGTTTAAGCTCCAGGTAAGTACTTCCTTACCTCTGAATTTCATGCGCGCGCCTATTTCACCTTCCAGTTTCGGAAACGCAAAATAACCGTGTATTTTACTCATGTGCTGACCAATGTCTCCCTGGTTAGCTCTGAACTTTTGAAATATATCCACGTTACGAAAAAGTTTAAAGATTTAAGTTTGCAAATGTAAACTTTTTTAAAGTTTTGGCAAATGTGTTAAATTCATCTAATTGACTTCATGTGTAAATAAAAAAAGGTTATTTTTGCGCCATGTTTATGAAAACGAGATTTTTTGCCATAATATTAGTACTGGTGCTGGTCGTATCGGCCTGCGGCGATTACAATAAAATTCTGAAGAGTACCGACTACGAATTTAAGTTGAAAAAAGCTGTTGAGTACTACGAAGACGGAGAATTCGTAAAAGCCGGAACGCTGTTTCAGGAACTGGTGAATATTTACCGGGGTACAAGCCGGGCAGATCAGATTTATTACCACTATGCCAAAAGCATGATGGGCCAGAAAGATTACCTTATGGCATCGCATTATTTTAAATCGTTGCTGAAAGAGTTTCCGGGAAGCCAGTATGCTGAAGAAGCTCAGTTTATGGTGGGATATTGCAGCTACCTGCTGTCGCCAAAACCCCGTCTCGACCAGACGGTGACCAAAGAAGCCATAGAGTCGCTCCAGTTGTACATCAACCTGTATCCTTACAATGAGAGAGTTGACGAAGCTAACCGGCTCATTGACGAACTGATGGACAAACTGGTATATAAATCATACCTGAATGCCCGGTTGTATTATGATTTTGAAAACTATAAAGCCGCTGTTGTTGCACTCGACAACAGTTTGAAGGAATACCCTGACAGCCAGTACAGGGAAGAACTGATGTACATGCTCCTGAAATCGAAATACCTGCTTGCTGTGAACAGTGTTGCAGATAAAAAGCAGGAGCGTCTTTCGAGTGCGCTCGATGAATATTTTTCCTTTGTGGATGAATATCCGGAGAGCAGGTACAAAAAAGAGGTGGACAGGTTTTACGAAACTGTTGCCGATTTGCTCAATTACGACGAACAACAAGAAACAAATATCAATTAGGAAATGGATTATAAAAAAACAAAAGCAGCCCAGTCAACAATTCCACGTAACCTCGACGTTTTATCTGAGGAAACCGGAAATATTTATGAAACGGTGATGATTCTCGCCAAAAGGGCCAATCAGATTTCTTCCGAATTGAAAGAAGAACTGAATCAGAAACTGCAGGAATTTGCATCGTACACCGATAATCTGGAAGAGATTTTTGAAAACCGGGAACAGATTGAAATTTCAAAATTCTACGAACGCCTTCCGAAACCTACTTTAATTTCGTTCCAGGAATTGGAAGAAGGACAGATTTACCACAGAAATCCGGCACGCGAAAGCAAATAAAACCAACGTGTGAAAACGCCCATGAGACTTCAGGGGAAAAAAATAATACTGGGAATAACCGGAAGCATTGCTGCCTACAAGGCAGCTTTTCTTTTGCGGTTACTGGTAAAAGAAGGTGCTGAAGTTCAGGTGGTAATCACTCCGGCCGGAAAAGAGTTTATCACTCCTGTAACTCTTTCGGCGTTATCCGGGAAACCGGTAATCAGTGAGTTTTTTGGTACTGCCGACGGCACATGGCACAGTCATGTGGATTTAGGACTTTGGGCTGATGCCATGCTGGTGGCACCGGCAACCGCAGCTACATTGGGCAAAATGGCAAATGGCATAGCCGACAATATGCTGGTAACCACTTATCTGTCTGCAAAATGCCCTGTGTTTATTGCCCCTGCCATGGATCTGGATATGTTTGTCCACCCATCCACCCAGCGGAACATTTCCATTTTGAAAGAGTACGGGAATATTATTTTTGATCCGGCAACTGGTGAGCTTGCCAGCGGGTTGGAAGGAAAGGGCCGGATGCAGGAACCTGAATATATACTCGGAAAGCTGGTTGAGTTCTTCAACCAAAAAAAAAACTGCTGAATAGAAAATTTCTGGTTTCGGCAGGTCCTACCTACGAAAAAATTGATCCGGTACGATTTATCGGTAATTATTCTTCGGGGAAAATGGGTTACGCCATCGCCGAAGAACTGGCAGGGCAGGGTGCAAAAGTCATTCTTGTGTCTGGTCCGGTTTCGGTTTCTGCACAAAGTGAGAACATTAACATTGTACCGGTTGAATCAGCAGAACAGATGTACACCGAATGTGTCAGCTGTTTTCCTGAATGCGACGGTGCAGTGATGACCGCTGCTATAGCAGATTTTACACCCGCAAATCCGGAAGTGCAGAAAACAAAACGCGGAAAGGAGAACTGGAATATCGAATTAAAGCCAACCAAAGATATCGCCGCCGCATTGGGGAAAATGAAACGTGCGAATCAGATTCTGGTTGGTTTCGCTCTCGAAACGGCAAATGAAGTGGCAAATGCGCAGAATAAACTGGAAAAAAAGAACCTTGATTTTATTGTGTTGAATTCGTTGAATGATGCGGGGACGGGCTTTGGCACAGACACCAACAAAATAACCATCATTCAGAAAAACAATAAAACAGTTCCTTTCGAGTTAAAATCTAAACAGGAGGTGGCGGCTGACATTGTGAAAATGATGATTTCGATTATGAGATAATACGACTGCCATTCCGGTTAAATTTTATTATTTTTACCTGTTCAGAGGAGATTTTTTATGAAAAGAATAGTTGTTTTACTCATCAGCATATTTTCTGTAACCACACTGTTTGCGCAGGAGCTGCGGTGTAATGTAACTGTTTCTGCCCAGCGGATTCAGGGTGCAAACAGGCAGTTGTTCAGAACCATGCAGGCCGATGTTTACGAGTTCATGAATAACAGGAAATGGACTGAGCATGTTTACACCTACGACGAAAAAATCAGGTGCAATATTCTCATTCGGCTCGATGAACAAATTTCGTCTGACGAGTTTCGCGGTTCCATTCAGGTACAGTTAACCCGGCCGGTTTTTGGCTCCAGTTACGAAACAACGGTACTGAATATTAAAGACAACGACTTTCATTGCAGGTATGTGGAATTTCAGCCGCTGGAATTTAACGAAACATCAAACCGCGACAACCTGACCAACATTTTGGCGTTTTATGCCTACATTATTTTGGGGTTCGATTACGACACCTTTTCGCCTGAGGGTGGAACACCTTTTTTTGAAAAGGCTCAGGCCATTGTTAACAATTCGCAGAATGCACGCGAAAAGGGCTGGAAAGCATTTGAAAGCGAACGCAACCGTTACTGGCTTATCGAGAATGTGTTGAATAAATCCTACTCCTCGTTCAGAAGTTGTATGTACACCTATCACCGGCAGGGACTCGACATTATGGCCGACAAACCCGAGGAGGGAAGGGCAAACATTGCCAACGCAATGCGCGATATTCAGACCGTTTTCCGCCGCCGACCTTCGGTTTATATTTTGCAAATGTTTTTCGATTCAAAGGCCGATGAAATTGTAAACGTATTCTCCAAATCGTTCCCCGACGAACGAAACAGAGTAATGGCAATTCTAAACGAGGTGGATCCGTCGAACGGTAGCAAGTATAAAAAAATTGCAGAAACAGAAGATTTATAACTGATTTATGCTGACCAAACTGGCTGTTTCCAATTACGCGCTGATTAGCAATCTGGAGGTGGAGTTTCATTCGGGGTTAAACTCAGTTACCGGAGAAACCGGCGCCGGGAAGTCTATCATTTTAGGTGCACTGGGATTGATTTTGGGAAACCGGGCCGACTTATCGGTACTTAAAAATCAAAACGAAAAGTGTATTGTCGAAGGCATTTTCAATGTGAAAAATTATCAGTTACA
>CAZCPH010000321.1:0-4343 GCA_964500105.1 uncultured Mariniphaga sp.
CGAGGGGTTTTTTATTTAAAACAATATGGCAACAAGAGATCTTTCGCAATACGACATCGAATCGGTTCCTTCAGCTGAAACCATGCGTTTTGGAATTGTAGTGGCCGAGTGGAATTTTGAAATCACATCTGCCCTGGCGCAGGGAGCTGTCAACACCCTGAAAAAGCATGGTGCATCTGATGAAAATATACGGGTAAAATATGTTCCCGGAAGTTTTGAATTGCCACTGGGAGCCCAGTATTTTGCAGAACTGGAAAATGTGGATGCAGTAATTTTGCTGGGCTGTGTAATACAGGGCGAAACGCGTCATTTCGATTACATCTGCGAAGGTGTTACCCAGGGAACGGTTGATTTAAATCTGAAATACAACAAACCTTTCATTTTCGGAGTACTTACCACAAACAACGAGCAGCAGGCTTTGGACCGCGCAGGCGGAAAACACGGAAACAAGGGAGACGAAGCAGCCATAACTGCCATAAAAATGGTACACCTGAAACAAAATTTTTCTTCCTGAAAGGGCACAGAAAAAGGGCCTGCCTAAGCAAGCCCCATCCTAAAAACCAAACCAAACTAAACTAATGTAAAAACAAAACTATCTGTTTCCAGGCCGGCGGTTACCCCACTGTGCCCGCCTTTCTTCCTGATATTTTTCGTATTTTTTCCACTGATCTTCGGAAAGAATTTCCTTCATTTTTTTGTCCTGTTCAGTCCTCAGTTCCGTCATTTTTTCACGCATTCCCTCAAAGCCTCCGCCCTGATTTTGTTCGCGTAGCGCTCTCATTTTCTTGCCTGTTTCCAGGTTCAAATCGTACACCTGTTTTTCCTGGTTTGCATTCAGGCCAACAGCTTCCTTTATTTGCTCCGTCTGGCGTTTAGCCATATCTTCCGGATTCATGTTGCGTTGTCCGGGCTGGCCGATGGCCACTACAGCACCCAGCAAAAGCGACATCAGAATTACACCAAATTTTTTCATTGCAGAATTTTTAATGATTTATGGCGTTTTGACATGCAAAATCGGAAATAGTTTAACCAGGCAGAATAAAAATCACAAATCAACGCTTATATTCCAAAATTGAAATGTTCTTTCCTGCGCCGACGCAAGAAGGAAAATCAGCAGAGAATATCAAGGCTGCCAGCTTTTTGGTCATGGGGTTAAAATAAAAAAAGCCGGAAAGATGATTCTCCCCGGCCTATTATTTCGTTGAACATTTTTCTATTTTTTGGGCATTTGCATACCACGCTGTTTGGCCATTTCTTCGAGGCGTTGCTGGAACTTCGATTTTTTTACCGGTTTCTTTTTATTCACCTGCAGCTGTGCCCTTATTTTTCCTTCGTCGATAAACGACCTGATGATGTAGGTTTGACCAATCGTAATTACGTTGGCAAGAAAATAATAATAGCTTAGTCCTGAGGAATAATTATTCAGGATAAAAAGAAACATTACCGGCATCAGATACATCATTGTTTGCATGCCCGGCATACCCTGTGCAGAGGTAGCCTGCTGATTTAACCGGGTTGATATGATGGTTGTAATGGTCATCAGCAAACAGAACAAGCTCACGTGATCACCATAAAACGGTATGGTAAACGGTAAATCCAGAATCGAATCATAAGTTGAAAGGTCGTGTGCCCAAAGAAAACTTTCCTGCCTGAGCTCGATAGATGTCGGGAAGAAAAAGAACATGGCAATAAGAATGGGAAACTGAAGAAGCATGGGCAAACAACCTCCCATCGGATTCACTCCGGCTTTTTTGTAGAGTGCCATGGTTGCCTGCTGTTTTTCCATGGGCTTGTCGTTTCCGAACTTTTTACCGATTTCGTCCACTTCGGGCTTCAGCGCTTTCATTTTAGCCTGAGAAACATACGATTTGTATGTGAACGGGAACAAAATGGTTTTGATAAAAATGGTCAGCAAAAGAATTATTATCCCAAAATTATCGATAAACCTGCGCAGGAAGTTAAACGTCGGGATAATCAGGTATTTGTTTACCGGGCGAACAATTGCGTATCCCAGGTACACCAATCTTTCCAGGTCAATATCGTATTGTTTTAAAGTCTGGTAGTGGTTCGGACCAAAAAAGAACTGCATATCCACTCTCTCACTCTGCGTTCCCTGGTAGGGAATGGCAATATCTGCATAGAAATTTGCCAGGTACTTCGGGTTTTCTTCAAAAATCTGGGAACGAACAAATGCGTTGGGGAATGCTTCTCCGGCGATAATGGTTGAATTGAAAAACAGCTGTTTAAATCCAATCCATTTAACGCGGGTACTCAAATTTTCTTCATCCGATTTGTTTTGTGAAAGGTTATCCACATCGTCTTCAAAAAACTTGTACATAATGTTGGTGTAGCGGTCTTCACCAAAACGCGACGGGCGCTCCTGCCGGGGAACATCAAACGACCAGGTAAAATTGAGGTACGACTGGTTGGCAGCAATGTATTGTTCGAGCCCCTGAATATTCAAGTCAAAATCAACCAGATAGGAGTTGTATTCAAGCGAATAAACATATTCCAGAAACTTCCCTGGTGCAACTTCGAGCCGAAAACTGACCGACTCTTTTCCTCCCGGGTTGTCTTCATTAAATTTTGTTCGTCCTTCGCTACCGGTTCTCACTTCAGGCCCGTTAACCACCACAGCTTTTTGAGAAAAATCTGGCGTAAAAAACAGCTGGTCGGTTTGAATACTTCGGTTTTGAGCAAAAAAGTTGAGTCCAAACAACGTTTCGTCGCCGTCGAACAACATCAGAGGCAACGAATCATGTGTCTGATAATTCTTCAGTTCAACAGAATAAATTCTTCCACCTTTGTTGGTGAAAGTAATTTTCATCAGGTTATTTTCCAGGGTGTAAAACTCCTGTTCTCCAAGAGCTGCTGTTCCAAATATCCCAAACTGATCAATTTTTTCCTGCAACTGGTTGCTTTCGGCCAGTGAATCGGGAATGGCAATTTCTTCCGGTTCGGCCTGAAGAACCTGTTGTTGCTGCTGTTCAAGTTGTTTCGCCCTTTCAGCTTCAACCAGAGCAATAGAATCGCGGCGGTGTCGTGCTGCTTCAATTTCTTCTTTTGATGGTTGATTGATTATTGAAAAAACAACCAGAATGGCGAAAATAAGTACGATACCTAAAATTGAGTTTCTATCCATTTTTTTCTTTTACTAACGAATTTTTAATGAAATCGACAAATAGCGGATGGGGATTGACCACTGTACTGCGGTATTCGGGATGAAACTGAACTCCGACATACCATCTGTGTGATGGAATTTCCACAATCTCTACCAAATCGGTTTCAGGATTTACTCCCACCGGAACCATTCCTGCCTCAATAAAACGTTCTCTGTACGAATCATTGAATTCGTAACGGTGACGGTGTCTCTCGTAAACCGTTAATTTATTGTAAGCATTGCAAACGTTGGAGTCTTTTTCAATAATCCGGCATTCGTATGCTCCCAGACGCATTGTGCCACCATAATCGGTAATGCCTTTCTGGTGTTCCATTAAATCAATCACCGGATAGGGTGTTTTCGGATTCATTTCTGTAGAATCTGCGCCTTCCAGATTCAGAACATTCCGGGCAAATTCAATTACAGCAACCTGCATTCCCAGACAAATTCCAAGATATGGCGTGTTGTTTTCACGGGCATACCGTGCGGTGAGAATTTTTCCGTTCATTCCGCGGTGCCCGAAACCAGGTGCTACAATTATACCATCCAGCCCCGAAAGTTTTTCATGAAGGTTGTCGGGTTGCAATGTTTCAGAATGAATCCATTCTATCTCCACATCGCACAGGTTTTCGGCGCCGGCGTGAACCAATGCCTCGGCTATGGATTTATAAGCATCGTGCAGTTCGATATATTTACCAATAAGACCGATAGTTACAGAATGTTTTGGGCTTTTGAGCCGCGTAAGAAAATTATCCCAGGCATTCAGATCAATTTCCTGATTGATTTCGAGGCCAAGCTTTTTTAAAACCGTTATGTCCAGTTTTTCGTCAAGCATTTTCAACGGAACCTCATAAATAGTGGGAACATCTACCGACTGAACCACAGCATCGGGGTCAACATTACAAAACAGTGCCACTTTCTCACGAATTGCCGAATCGATTTCATGCTCTGTGCGTAAAACCAGAATATCGGGCTGAACACCCGCTTCCAGCAACAGTTTAACGGAATGTTGTGTGGGCTTGGTTTTAAGCTCGCCGGTAGCTGCCAGATAAGGAACCAGTGTGAGGTGCAAAACCAGTGCTTTAGTGCCCAGTTCGCGTTTCAATTGCCTTACAGACTCTATGTACGGAAGCGATTCGATGTCACCCACTGTTCCGCCGATTTCGGTAACAACAATATCGTA
>CAZCPH010000322.1:0-4341 GCA_964500105.1 uncultured Mariniphaga sp.
AAAGATATTCTGGAATATATAGAGAACCGGAAAAAATCGAAATCAACTGCACAATCTGCAGCCGACAAAACAACACCAGCGGTTGAAAGAAAAGCTGCTCCTGCAGTTACTGCCGGAGAAGGCGACGAAGTGGTTGAAATGGACCGTGTTCGCAAATTAATTGCCGACCATATGGTGATGTCGAAACAGGTTTCACCACACGTTACCTCGGTTGTGGAAGCCGATGTGACAGACCTGGTTTTCTGGAGGGAAAAGAACAAAGAGGAATTCCAGAAAAAATACGGTGATAAAATTACGTTTATGCCATTCTTTATAGAAGCTACGGCTGCTGCACTGGCAGAATTTCCAATGGTGAATTCATCGGTTGACGGCGATAAAATTATTTTGCGCAAAAACATCAATATTGGTGTTGCCGTTGCCAAACCCGACGGAAACCTGATTGTTCCGGTGGTGAAAAACGCCGAACAACGCAATTTGGTTGGTTTAACCAAGGAGATGAACAGGCTGGCCGTGGCTGCCAGGAACAATAAACTTTCAGCTGATGAAATTCAGGGCGGAACATTTACCATCACCAATTTTGGCTCATTCAGAAATATTATCGGTACCCCCATTATTAACCAGCCACAGGTTGGAATTCTGGCAACCGGCAGCATTGAGAAAAAACCGGCTGTGATTGAAACCCCAACAGGCGACGCAATTGCAATCAGACATAAAATGTTCCTCTCATTGTCATACGACCATCGTGTTGTTGACGGTGCACTGGGAGGTGCGTTTCTGAGAAAAATTGCTGATATCCTTGAAGACTTTGATACAAACCGTTCAATTTGAGAATTATAAAAATGAAAGATTTAAAAGTACCAAAAATTCATACGATTAAAAAAACCGATAAGGAAACACTGGAAAAATGGTTCCGGTTGATGACCATCGGCAGGGCAATTGACGATAAAGCGCCCAATTATTTAAAACAGGCCATCGGATGGTCGTATCATGCTCCGTATGCCGGACACGATGGAATTCAGCTGGCAGTTGGGCAGATTTTCGAGAAGAAAAAAGACCACATGTTTCTGTATTACCGCGATATGCTAACGGCGTTGTCTTCGGGGTTAACTGCTGAAGAATTAATTCTTAACGGAATCTCCAAAGCAACTGACTTGTCAAGCGGTGGAAGGCACATGTCGAACCACTTTGCCAAACCGGAATGGAATATTCACAATTTTTCTTCCCTCACCGGAAACCATACGCTCCATGCTGTTGGTGCCGCCCGGGCAATAAAATATTATGGCGAAAAAGCTGTTGCAATTAGCAATCAGGGCGAATCTTCTGTTAGCGAGGGGTTTGTTTACGAAGCTTTTAATGGTGCCGATAAAGAAGAGCTTCCGGTAATTTTTGTTATTCAGGATAACGGCTACGGAATTTCTGTACCCAAAAAAGACCAGACAGCCCAGCGAAAAGTTGCCAACAATTTTACAGGCTTTAAAAATATTCGAATCATTCATTGCAACGGAAAAGATGTTTTCGACTCGATGAATGCCATGATTGAAGCCAAACGGTTTGCCATGGAAGAGAGTAAACCGGTACTTGTGCAGGCAAACTGCGTTCGGATGCACTCGCATTCAAACTCCGACGATCATTTGCTATACAGGAGTGAAGCAGAGCGTAATTACGTTATGGATTACGATCCGCTGGCAAAATTCAAAAGACTTCTGATTCGTTATGAACGATTTACCGAAGAGGAAATTCAGGGAATAGAAGAAGAGGTAAAACAGATTATAAAAACCGCACACAAAGCTGCGTTGAAAGCACCGGACCCCGATCCAAAATCCATTTACGATTTTGTTTTGCCGGAACCTTATAAAACTGAAAAATATCCGGATGGAACGCACAATGAAGAAGGTGAAAAGAAAAAGCTGATAACTGCATTGAATGAAACGTTAAAAGCAGAATTTCGTCTCAATCCGGACACCTTTATGTGGGGACAGGATATGGCCAACAAAGACAAAGGCGGAATTTTTAATGTTTCGAAAGGGCTGCAGAAGGAGTTTGGTCCCAAACGAATATTCAATGCACCCATTGCGGAGGATTTCATTGTGGGAACCGCCAACGGTATGTCACGCTACGATGAAAAAATCAGGATTGTAGTTGAAGGTGCTGAGTTTGCCGACTATTTCTGGCCGGCAATGGAACAATATGTGGAATGCAGCCACGATTACTGGCGATCGAATGGTCAGTTTACGCCGAATGTTGTCATTCGCCTGGCGTCAGGAGGATATATCGGTGGTGGTTTATACCATTCACAAACAATTGAAGGGTCGCTGGTTTCTATTCCGGGTGTGCGCATTGTTTACCCGACGATGCAGCCGGATTGTTGAGAACAGCCATCCGCTCCAAAGGTCCAACCATGTTTATGGAGCCGAAGTCTCTGTACCAAAGTCCGAAAGCGGCAACCGTTGTTCCCGATGATTTTGAAGTTCCCTTTGGAAAAGCACGAATCAGAAAGGCGGGAGAAGATTTAACCATCATCACCTACGGAAATGCAACCCACTTGAGTCTGGACGCTGCGAAAAAGCTGGAAGAAGAAGGATACAGCGTGGAAGTGATCGATTTGAGATCGCTGGTTCCGCTGGATGAGGAAACGATTCTTGAATCGGTACAAAAGACCAATAAAGTACTGGTTGCCCATGAAGACAAAGTGTTTGGCGGATTTGGCGGAGAACTGAGTGCTATAATTACCGAAAAAGCATTTAAATACCTCGATGCACCGGTGAAAAGAGTTGGCTCTACATTTACTCCGGTTGGATTTAATCCGATTCTGGAACGGGCAATTTTACCCGATATGAAGCGTATTTACGACGCAGCAAAAGAATTAATTTCGTACTAAAAACATTGGAAATGAGTAAGAAAATAGCCATAATTTACAGCTTTCACACCCAGAAATCGAAAAAAGTTGCTGAAAAAATTATCGATGCGTGGGGGAAGTCAGAAATTGAAGTTGTTAACGCCGAAGAACTTTCAAAAGAAGTTCTGGAAAAATACGACCGGTTTATACTAAGCGCTCCAACCTGGTTCGACGGCGAATTGCCCAATTACTGGGATGAGTTTGTTCCTGACCTGGAAGAGATGGACCTGAAAGGGAAAAAGTTTGCGGTGTTCGGTCTGGGTGATCAGAAGGGATATCCGGAAAATTTTTGCGATGCCATTGGCATTCTGGTTGAAATTATTGAAGACTGTGGCGGAAAAGTGGTTGGTCACACTCCGCTTGAAGGATATACCTACGAGTCGTCGAGAGCACAAAGAGGAGATGAATTTGTAGGATTGCCACTCGACCAGGAAAACCAGGCACGAATGACTGCCGGGCGTGTAAAAAACTGGGTGGAACAATTGAAAAAAGAGTTTAAGTAGAAATTTTGAATTTTTAAAGTTTGACAAAAAAGCTGCCTGCCTGATGCACGCAGCTTTTTTTGTGCAATCGAACCCAATTCATTACCTTGAAACAAAAAACGTGAAAAATTCAACGAAGAAATTTATAAAACGGCCCGAATACCCGGGAGGAAAAACAGCGTTTAAAGAATATGTGAAGGAAAATTTGGTTTATCCGCAGGAAGCATTAAATAACAAAATTGAGGGAATAGTCTATCTGAACGCCAGGATAGACGATAACGGCAATGTTGACGAAGTGGCTGTAGAAAAGGGAATTGGTTATGGCTGCGATGAAGAAGCCGCAAGACTGGTTAAAAATATTCACTATGGCGCTGTAAAAAATAAGGGAATACGGTTGAAAACAAGGCACAGATTTCGCATTGAATTCAGGCTTCCTCACGACAGAAAAAGCATTACTTATCACCTTAAGAAGTCGCCGGAAATCGAGAATCAGGATCAGAAAACGAATTTAAAAGGCTATTCCTATACAATAAATTTTAATAATACAGACTGATAATCAATTAAATACATATTTGTATTTATTGATATTTACAAATGTAATCAAATGTCTGTCGGTTTTACAATTTAATACATTTAACCATTGTCTATTTTTGCATATTTATGCATTTTGGGTATGTTGCTGAAAATTCTTTGTTTCAAGCAAGATTATTATTAGATCGATTCTATCGCACAGAAATTGAGTTCATATTGTTAAATATTTAATGAATTGGTGTTATCTTATTTCAACCAATTTTCAATTTCACCAAAGTTTAGTTTTCAGATACGTTTTATTCATTAATTTTGTGCCCTTTAAAATTAAAACATTCAGGAGTGGCTGATACTAGGTATATTTTTGTGACCGGAGGGGTTACTTCATCGCTGGGAAAGGGAATACTGGCTTCTTCTCTTGCCAAATTACTCCAG
>CAZCPH010000323.1:0-4340 GCA_964500105.1 uncultured Mariniphaga sp.
CTTTGTTCACTTCCACAACTGTTAAACATACGCCGTTGTGCGACAGGCTCTGATCCACTTTCAGCTCATCTGCAAACGAACAGGTAAGCGTAAAATGCACATTCTCCTTCTCCTTTTCTATGGCGGTTACTGTCCCAAACTCTTCAATAATTCCTGAAAACATATTAAAACTCCTAAAGCACCTTAAATCCCCCAAAGGGGGACTTGAGGAAAGATTATACAATTATTTTAAATACACTTGCCTTTTGTTTTATACTACTGCTCCATACTTTCCCCCTGAGAAAGCCTGTAAATGGAAGCCAAATTCCCCCCTTGGGGAGGTTAGGAGGGGCTTTTCAAACTCCACTCAAATCCGTCTTTGGTGTCTTTTATCTCAACACCAAGCATCTTCAATTCATCGCGGATTTTATCGGCAGTTGCCCAGTCTTTGCGCGATTTGGCCTCCATCCTGAGATTCAGCACCAAATCGATTACGTTCCCGATGATATCATTTTCTTCACCCTGACTTCCGGCATTTTCGGGTTTCAATCCCAGAATTTCAAAAACCATGGTGTGGAAAAACGATTTCAGTTCGTTCAGTTTTGCTTCTGAAATTCTTTCCTGTCCGGCTTTTATGGAATTAACCAACCGTACCCCGTCAAACAAATGTGCAATGGCAATAGGGCTGTTCAAATCGTCGTTCAATGCAGCAAAGCATTTTTCTTTCAGTGCAGCAACATCAACTGTCGATTCGCTGGAAACCGGCAATTTATCCATGGTTTCAACCGCAGCAAAAAGGCGCTCAAGACCTTTCTCAGAAGCTTGCAGTGCTTCATTTGAAAAATCGATGGTGCTTCGGTAATGCGCCTGCAAAATAAAAAACCGGATTGTCATTGGTGAATAAGCCTTTTCCAGCATTTTATGGTTGCCTGTAAACAGTTCCTCAAGAGTAATGAAATTTCCCAGCGAACGGGCCATTTTCTGGCCGTTGATGGTAATCATGTTGTTGTGCATCCAGTAGCGTACCGCTTCCTTTCCCTGGCTTGCGGTTGACTGTGCAATTTCACATTCATGGTGCGGAAAGGTTAAATCCATTCCACCGCCGTGAATGTCAAAAACATCGCCCAGATACTTCGTACTCATTGTGGAACATTCGAGGTGCCAGCCCGGATAGCCTTCGCTCCATTTCGACGGCCAGCGCATAATGTGCTCAGGCGAGGCTTTTTTCCACAATGCAAAATCGTAAGGATTTTTCTTTTCATCCTGACCATCAAGTTGCCGGGTGTTGGTTTTTATATCATCCAGGTTTCGGCCCGAAAGTTTGCCATACTGGTATTTTTCGTTGTATTTTTCCACATCGAAATACACCGAGCCATTCACTTCGTAAGCATATCCATTCTCTAAAATCGAATCGATTAATTGCTGTTGTTCAATAATATGCCCCGATGCCCGCGGCTCAATATTTGGCGGCAAAACATTCAGTTCCTGCATATTGCGGTGAAACGTGTTCATGTATTTCTGAACCACTTCCATCGGTTCGAGTTGTTCCAGCCGTGCTTTTTTCGAGATTTTATCTTCACCCGTTTCATCGACTTCGTTTTCCAGGTGCCCTACATCGGTAATATTGCGAACGTAACGAACCTTGTAACCCAAAAAAGCAAGGTAGCGAAAAAGTAAATCGAAAGTTATGTTGGGCCGTGCATGGCCGAGATGCGAATCACTGTAAACTGTTGGTCCGCAAACATATAAACCCACCTTACCTTCTACCAGCGGTTCAAACAGTTCCTTTTTTCGCGTTAATGTATTGTAAATAACCAGTTGGTTCTTCATAACGAATTGAAATTGTACCAGATATTACAAAGGTAAAATAAAATGAAGGAAACCGGGAAAAAACGACTGACCGAAATCGGGTTATTCTGTTTTAGTTAACGGTTCGTCAGTCAATTGTTCTACTGAAGCAACAGTCGGTTCTTCCTGACCTTCTTCCTTTTTCTCCAGCGCATTGAACTGTTGCCGGTAAAAAAGTAAAATGGAGAAAATTCCCACGGTGATGGAAGAATCGGCAATATTGAAAACCGGACGGAAGAAAATAAAGTGTCGCCCTCCCCAAAATGGCAGCCAGTCGGGCAAAGTGGTTTGAATTATGGGAAAGTAGAACATATCCACAACCCTCCCGTGCAAAAATGTGGCATATCCACCGCCTTCCGGTAAAAAGTCAGCCACCTGTCCGTAACTGTGATTGAAAATTAACCCGTAAAACATACTGTCGATAATATTTCCAATAGCTCCGGAAAAAATCAGCGCAATGCTAATCAGAAAACCAAATGGCAGTTCTTTGTGGCGTGCCAATCGAAAAAGGTACCATCCGATGGCAATCACCGCAATAATTCGAAAAATACTCAGAAAAAGTTTTCCGTATTCGCCGGCAAATTCAAAGCCAAAGGCCATGCCGTTATTTTCTACAAAATGAATGATGAACCAATCTTTGAAGATCACAATTTCCTCTCCCAGAGAGAGATTGGTTTTTATCCACACTTTTAGCACCTGATCGGCCAGCAGTATCAGGAAAATAATGAAAAGCAACTTTGATGTACGGTTTTTCATTTTCAAACATAAAAAAACTCCCGGATATTTTTCAAAACACCCGGGCAGTTTGTATCATTTGTAACGTTAAACTAACCCATACTTTTTTTTGCATCGATACACAAAGTGGCGTGTGGCACGGCACGGAGACGTTCTTTTGAAATCAGTTTTCCTGTTTCGCGGCAAATACCATACGTTTTGTTTTCAATGCGTACCAGAGCGGCCTGCAAATGCTGAATAAATTTCAGTTGCCGCTGAGCCAGCTTGCCTGCTTCTTCTTTCGAAAGTGTGGCAGCGCCTTCTTCCAGAACCTTAAACGTTGGCGATGTGTCCTGTGTATCATTTCCATCGCCGTGAGTAATGGAACTCTTGTACATAGCATAGTCTTCCTGAGCTTTTTCAAGCTTTTTAAGTATGATTTGTTTAAATTCCATCAACTCTTCATCCGAATATCTGTTTTTTTCTCCCATTACTATAGGGTTTAAATTATTACCTTTTTTACGTATTTTGGCCGAAAATAGTAATTTTTTATTACGCTTTTTAGGCCCTATAACATATCCTTTTCCTGTTTCGCAACAACTATTTTAGCCAAAACATCCTTGTCTATCTCTACCTCACTGGCATATTGATCATTAAGATCATCAACCAGGTGAAGGTCAACAGCCAAAGTTTGAGCGCAAATATAGCTTTTAAAATGAATAACCGCCTCATTAAAACTGTCGTGCTTTAAAATCGTAAGTTTAATCCGGTCTGTCACTTCAAAGCCACTTTCCTTGCGCAGGTTCTGAATTTTATTGATGAACTCACGGGCGATACCCTCCTGCTTCAGTTCTTCTGTGACGTCGATGTCGAGCGCAATGGTCATTTGCCCTTCGGTAGCCACAGTCCAGCCTGGAATATCTTCCGTCAGAATTTCCACATCATCTTTGGTGATAGTTATATTCTGGTTACCTGCTTCGATTTCAAGTGAGCCTGAATTTTCCAGTTCTGCGATTTTATGCTGGTCAAATTGTGCAATAGCGCCCGAAATCTGTTTCATCAGTTTTCCGTATTTTGGCCCCAATGTTTTAAAATTGGGTTTTATTTTCTTTTTGATGATCCCTTCGGTATCTGTCAGAAATTCCACCTCTTTCACATTCACTTCGGTAAGAATGATATCTTTTACGGCCTCAAACTGCTGGCGGAAATGCGGATTAAGCACCGGCACCATAATTTTTGCCAGCGGCTGCCTCACTTTTAGTTTTTCTTTGCGTCGCAGCGCCAGAATCATGGAAGAAGCCTTTTGGGCAATCTCCATTTTTTCTTCCAGATCTTTGTCTATCAGCCTTTCATCGTATTCCGGAAAATCAACCAGATGAACGCTCTGATCGGCTTCCTTTGCGGTTGCCTTGTTCAGATCGGAATAAAGCAAATCGGCATAAAAAGGCGCAATTGGTGCCATAAGTTTGGCAACGGTTGCCAAACAGTTGTACAATGTCTGGTAAGCCGAAATTTTATCGGTGCTGTATTCACCACCCCAGTATCGTTTACGGCTAAGTCGCACAAACCAGTTGCTCAGGTTTTCGGTAACAAATTCCGAAATCGCCCGGCCTGCGCGGGTAGGTTCGTAAGTTTGGTAACTTTCGCCAACTTCTTTTACCAGTGAATTCAGCAGTGAAATAATCCAGCGGTCGAGTTCCGGGCGTTGCTCAACGGGAATTTCGTCTTCGGAATACCTGAAATTGTCCACATTGGCATACAAAGCGAAAAAATTGTAAGTATTGTAAAGCGTTCCAAAA
>CAZCPH010000324.1:0-4339 GCA_964500105.1 uncultured Mariniphaga sp.
GACCATAAAAATATCCGAAATTTGTACTGGATGAATAATTCTCCAGATCCGTTGGTTCCACATTTACCGGTTCATCGGCACGGCCGATTAATATACGACCGTTGCCGTCACCGTTGGTCCAGCTTACGGTCATTCCCCAACCGGTAATGTCGGAAAATATGATGCCGCTTGCCTGTTGCACAGGAGCCGACAACGTTGTTACAGAGCCTTCCAAAAATCCGGAAGTTAAATATACCGTACTAAAATCAGTCCCATTGAACTCATAAATTCTTAAATAATAGGTGGTTGAATGATTAAATCCATACAACCATGTGCCTGATCCGGTCCCTTCGTACACAACAAACTGGCCTGAAGCAATTTCGTTTCCTTCTCCGAAATTACCAGCCATATAGTCGGTACCGTTTTGCGGTATGGCTGTTACCGGCTGACTGCTGGCAACAATAATCCGTTTGGCTCCGTCTCCCCTCGTAAAGCTGACATAAAACCTGTTGCCGTCAACATTACTAATGGTTAGATTTGACGTCGGAATTGTTGGCGCCTGTGCCTGAACATGACTTCCCAAAAGGGTCAACTGAAAAAGTACGGCCAGTGTTAAAAAGTAAAAATTTTTCATAAGAATTGCATTTTATAAACGAATATCGGGTATTTAAGTATTTAATTGAGTATTGAATGAGTGAACGGTCTTTTTTGGCTTTCCAACGGCTTGTTTAAATGAGTATGCTAAAACCGGGGAATTCGATTTCTCCGATATTTAAAGACTTTCCTGCTTTTAACAGCGCATAAAAAAGCCTGTTGGAACTTCAATCCAACAGGCTTTCCCTTTTCAGAAAAAAGAATTCACACCCTGTTTACTGGCTGCTCTTCCATTCCAAACCTGTTAATGCAATGGTATATTGACTTGGCCGGTCAGACTGTTCAATTCGGTAATGCGAAGGATACCAGCCATCGCGTTGCCAAACAACAGGATGTTTTACCGGGGCTGTTGTAGCAGGCTGCCCACTCAAACTCAACAGAAAATCCCGGGTTATCATAGGTTCCAAAAATGTAAATTCACCTTGATAGGAACCCCAGATAAAGGTGTGAGTAAACTGTGAACCACCATTCCAGGGCAATTCAGGCGCCAGGGCATCGACCCAGTGCGCACCCATTTGCGGCACAATTCCCGGCAGCAAAATGTAATTCAACGGAATATACTCTGGTGCAGGCACTAAATCCGGTTCATTCTTACCTTCAATGGCCTCTCTTTCATCTATAGAAGTTAAGTAGAAGTGAACATCGAAGTGAGGGAAAGTGTACACACCTGGTGGTTCGTGGCCATCTGGCGCCCACCCAATCAAAATATGATCGTAAAACCTTTTCCCTTTGTTTGGATGAAAAGGCAGCACAAAATCGGCATGGTGGCCTGGTAAATTTTCCAGCGCTTTGGCCGAAAGATTTAAGCCAACCTCAATGGGGTCGCCGTCCCTGTTTTCTTTCACATAAGCACGTGCTACACCATCTCCAACTTCAACAGAAGGTCCGTAAAATGTACGTGTACCATCTGCTTTCTTCAGTTCCACATCCAATGTTGCATTCTCTTCCTGAATTTCATTCAGTACTTCTTTCTGGCACGACTGGAAAATCATCAGAACTCCAGCAAGCAACACGGAAAACATCGCGTAATTTAACTGCTTCATAAGGCATCTAAATTTTTGTTTAACAAAAAAACATTTGTTTATTATATCACACAAAAGATATAAATATGCTTATATCTTTTGTTGTATGAAATTTACGAAAAAAAATGTTTTAATCCACTTATTCTCAACTTTTTTTCATGTTTCTCTAAAACATTAGTCAGGATTCTTATAAAGCAGTTTGGGTTTCTGTAATTTTCTAAATTTACAAAAAAACAGCAGCATTAAGAAAATGCTGCTGAATTCAATGCTGCGTCTCCGGAATGGAGTCGTTACAGGTGTAATATTTTTAGAAAAAATCCATCACTGGCGATGTAATTTTTACTTCCTGAATCTTTAAATTCTGTTCAACTCCATGGCAAAATCAGGTTCCCATTCGTCCTCTACCCATGCGTTTAGCGCCATGATGTGAATCCTGAGCTTTTCTTCAGGTTCTTCCGGAACCTGCAACTTTTTGAACCTGCAATACTGCATAATTACAGGGTCAGGATCAAGTACCCAATCGGTATAGTCAAATCCGGTTTCAGTCTTGTTCCCGCTTCTTCTTTTTGCAGATTGCTGATCATCATTTAAAGCTGTAGTTGCCATATTTATGATCACTTTCCGATACAATTCTTCTGCCGCCAGATAACTGTCCACGTTCTGGGTCTGGAGATAACCTTCAACAGTAGAGGATGTTCCGTATTCGCCCTTCGATTCGGGGTGGGGCGAAATCCCGGTATAAATCTCCCGGCCATTGTCGAGCCGAAGTCTGCCGAGCGGATAGAGCCGGCAAACCAGTGGACGGTCTTTGTGAACGGTACAGCCTTTTTCGCCCAAAAATATGCAGGCATCAGATCCCGGTTTGTGTTTCAACATTTGCTGGCTCAGGTACTTTTGCCTGAATTCAGTTGTACTGATTTTCAGCAAACCGGCCAATCGCATAGATTCATACGGATTTACCTGTATCCCTTTCCCATAACAACATTTGTTGCAGGCATTGCAACGGTAAGAAAAAGCAGAATCGCGGGTTTTCAAACTTGTTTTAATATCAATTCCCATCTTTTCAGGCCTTTTGTGCAATTTCTGTCAACTGTTTCATAAAGGTTCTGTCGGTTATGGATGTGTCCAGCGATTGCCATTTGCGCTGGTCGAAGCTGTAACCAATCTTTATGGCAAGCGATTCCATTGTTCCACTTTTCAGTTTTTCCAATTCCTTAAGTGAAAACTGAAATGATCCATCGCTGCTTTTCAAGTCATTGAGTGCGTCAATTTTTATAAATAAATTACCTTTACCCTGTGCGGTTTCTGCGGCAAAACCGAAAGTACTGTTTAACGTTAAAGCGGCGGCTGCCAGAGGCAGATTCACCAAAAAATCTCTTCTTTTAACTCCTGATCTTTTCGAATTGTTTTTTGAACTCATAATGTTTTAATTTTAAGTTGTTTAAAATCAATTTATTATTTAATAAATCATCATTTCACATCGTCCTTTTTATCATTTTAAGTCATACTCTTTTAAGCTTTGCCATCGAAATCCCGGACACGAGCCATAAATATAACAGACTCTTACAATATCGGTTTATCCTTTAACACTGCATCCCAGGAATTCCCCCTCCTCCCATTAACCCAATCAGGTTATCGAGGCCACTTAAAGCATTTCCACCTTGTGCCCCAAAAGTGGAGAGAAGAATTACTTTCATAACATTACAGGCAAATTGTTGCATGGCCTCAGCAATTTTTTCATCCATTCCTGTGGTGTCCATAACGATGAGTGCTTCGCAGACAATGGCATACAATCTCACCAGCAACATGCCATAAACGGTAACAATTCCTATAGGAACTGTTCCATATCCCACAGCAGCGAAAATCAGTGAATAGGCATTCATCACCCGGCTCAGTTCATCGAGTTGAGCCTGAATATGATTTGTACCTCCGCCGGTCATATCGGGCAACAAACCATACAATTCACCGGTTTGTGCGTCAATACGCCAGAAAGCTTTTTCGGCGCCTGACTTGTCAAACAGTTTGTAACTGCCGTCGCTCCGGTAAATGGTTTCGTACCAGAAACGGGCATCAGGCCCTTCGCGGTACAACTGCTTAAACCATTCGGTGTTGCCCGCTTCCTGCGATGAAACAATACTTTTTGAAGTCAGTGCAGAAAGGGTGCTGTTGTCAAATAAATGGTTTTCGAGAATGGCCAGCTGAGCGGTTTTTTCGAGGGTTGTTTTAAAACCTTCCACCGGGTCGGCTGTTAGCGAAACGTAGTTGGATGTGGGCAGATAATCGAAGCTGTAGGTTGAAAATTCGCGGTTGATTCCGGGCCAGGCTTTAATCACACCAATTCTTGTTCCGCCGGCAAACGTAAAACTGCCTGAAGTAACTGCATCCTGAAGTGGTGCCATAAGAGAAGCCAGATTTTCGTCGTAAGCAAAACTTCCTTCAGCATAAGCTTTCGCAGCAGTTTCAAAATCCTTCTGAATAACTGCCTCACCCCATTTCCGGGTAGTCAGCCGGTATTTCAAAATATCGCAAAGGGAAGCAGAAAGTGTCGGCCCCTCGCCTTCCACAGCAATCAGAATACTTCCCAGTAGCATATTTTGCACATCGGTAAAATCTTTAAATTCTGGTTTCCGGTCGCGGTCAACCACATTGTCCCAACCGGCCAATACCCGTCTAACGTTCTGATT
>CAZCPH010000325.1:0-4337 GCA_964500105.1 uncultured Mariniphaga sp.
AACCGGTAATTACTCCAACAGCCAGGCCAATGAGGAAAATTCCCCATTTGAGCAGTGCATATTTTGATTCGGTTCTGAAAATGCTGGCATCAACACCTTTTTCTATCAGTGCGAGTCGTTCTTTGGTGCGGGTGGTGTAGTAAACATACAGAATGGCAAAAATTGCCAGAAAAAATCCGATTGGTACAAATATTCCTTCCATGGTATTAAATTTTAAATTGTTTTTTTTCAATTTCTGCCCTTTTGACGCAGACTTTTTTGGTTGGTTACACTTTTTCTGCATTATTCTTTTCAATAAATTTGTAACCGATTCAACTATTTTTCGTCAAAGGTACAGATGGAAAGAAATGACGATAATTATTACATCGAAAAGGTAATTGCCGGACAAACAGGGTACTTTTCGTATATCGTTGAAAAATACCAGAATATCGTCTTTTCCATAGCATTGAAAGTTCTTAAAAATCGTGAAGATGCCGAAGAGATGGCTCAGGAAAGTTTTGTGAAAGCGTATAAGTCATTACACACTTTTCAGGGGAAAGCCAAATTTTCGACCTGGTTGTACCGGATAACCTACAATACCTGTATTTCGGAAACCCGGAAGAAAAAGCAGTATTTCACCTCAACCGATGAGGTTCAGATCAGCGGTGAGGCCGAAGAGATGAATCTTGACGGGATTCCTGCTGAAAACCGTGAAAAGTATGTGAAAGCAGCTTTGGAAAAGCTTCCGGAGGATGAATATACATTGGTTTTGCTTTATTATTTTGAAGATCAGTCGATTGAGGAAGTAAGTAAAGCGACCGGACTGACAGAAAGCAACGCGAAAGTAAAGCTTCACCGGGCACGTAAAAAGCTCTATACATTTTTGAATGACATGTTGAAAGAAGAATTATACACTATATTATGAATACGTTTGAAGAAGATAAAAAGCTGAAACAGTTGCTGAAAAGCGTGAAACTGGAGTCGCCGGATATTGATTTTACAACGCGGGTGATGAACAGGGTGTTTGCCGAACAGCCAGCGCTGGAGCAAGTGAAAAGTTCACCTGTTTTTGGCAAAGGTTTTTGGATTATTCTGGCATTGTTTGCCGCTTTGTTAACTGCTGTGGTATTGTTTGCCGGAACTGGTTCGGCGCCGGAGCAGACACCAGCCTTGCTGCAACAAGTCAACACAGAAGCCATGCTGACTGGTTACCGGGCCTTTTTTGCAAAATTAGGAAGTTTACCGGCAGGATTCGCTGGAATTTTCATGGGGGCCTCACTGCTCATTTTACTGGAAAAATTTTTAGGATCGCGGAGTCACGCAGTGGTTTAAAAACATTATTTAATTGATTATTGACTGAAATCCTGGCCGTACGTCGGGATTTTTTTTTTAAAAACAGGATTCCGTCAGAAGGAATTTTTCCACATAAGTTTCAATACCTTCTTCAAGTTCTACAAACGGTTTGGTGTAACCAATCTTTCTGAGTTTTCCTGTTTCGGCTTCAGTAAAATACTGATAACGACCGCGTAATTCCACCGGAGTATCAACAAACGAAATTTCGGGATTTAATTTCAGGCTTTTAAAAACAGCCTGTGTTAAATCGAGGAAAGACCGGGCTTTTCCTGTTCCAACATTATAAATGCCAGAGTTTTCCTGGTTGTGCATGAAATAGAGCATAACGTCGGCAATGTCGTCCACATAAACAAAATCGCGGCTTTGTTCACCATCTTTGTAATCTTTGTGGTGCGACTTAAACAGCTTCATTTGGCCGGTATTTTTTATGGTATTATATGCGTGCAGCACAACCGACGCCATTCGTCCCTTATGAAATTCGTTTGGTCCGTAAACATTGAAGAATTTTAACCCGGCCCAAAACGGAGGAGTACGGGTTTGTTTCAGTGCCCAAACGTCAAAATTGTGTTTCGACCAGCCATACAGGTTTAACGGCCGCAGGCTTGACAGGTTGATGTGCGTGTCAGAAAATCCCGACTCGCCGTTGCCGTAAGTTGCCGCCGAAGATGCATAAACCAGTGGGACCTGAATTTCGGAACAAATATTCCAGAGGCGCTGGGAATAAATCAGATTAAGTTGCTGGTATAGCTCTGGCTCAAGTCCAACAGTGTCTGTTCTGGCACCCATATGGAAAATGAAATCCACATCACTGGAATGTTTAATCAGCCACTTGAAAAATTTATCTCTGTCAATAAATTTTTTGTATTTTTTTCGAAACAGGTTGATGTCCTTTGAAGGATCATCGAAGCGATCTACAAGAATTAAGTCGTTATAACCTGCCTGGTTCAGCTTACCTGCCAGATAACTTCCAATAAAGCCGGCGGCTCCTGTAATTACTATCATTCTTTCAAAGTGGTTTAATTTGGCAAAGTAAATTCAAATTGTTTACCTGTCAAAGTGGTCATTGATATAACTTGTTTTGAATTCAAATATTGTATTAATCACAAAAATATTTTTTGCTTTATTTTACATTGTTCGCCCGATATTTTGAAGGTAAGACGGAAATTTTGGAAAAGAGTTGCTTTTGGTGGTAAAATTTTCTGAAAAAAAATCCATCTTTGTATGAAATTAAAGATTCTTTTACTATGTGCACGCCAGAAATAAACAACGCAAATGTTTACGAACGCATTGATGTTTACGATGAAAGTGTTACCCAAACACTTTCGCAGCATTACAAAAAAATACTGGAGGTTTTAGGTGAAAATGCGTCGCGCGAAGGATTGGATAAAACACCTGAACGGGTGGCAAAAGCCATGCAGTTTTTGTTGCAGGGATATAAAACAGATCCGGTTGAAATATTAAAATCGGCCATGTTTACTGAAGATTACCGGCAAATGGTTATTGTAAAAGATATTGAAATTTATTCCATGTGTGAGCATCATTTGCTACCGTTTTTCGGAAAGGCCCACGTTGCTTATATTCCAAACGGAACCATCACCGGGCTGAGTAAAATTGCGCGTGTGGTTGATGTTTTTGCCAGACGGCTGCAGGTCCAGGAACGGCTCACTTCGCAGATTAAGGAGTGTATTCAGGATACATTGAAACCGTTGGGTGTTGCCGTGGTAATTGAGGCTCAACACCTGTGCATGCAAATGCGCGGAATTCAGAAACAACATTCCATAACAACCACATCCGATTTTACCGGTGCTTTTCAGAAAAATGCTACGCGAGACGAATTTATTAAACTTATAAGCACGAAATTCAGTTAGCCTGTTTACAGAAATTCGATACAAACGGGAGATGGTAGTTTTACTTCTTTCCCGGTAAATTCAGGAATTCCTGTTTCGGAATTGAGTTTGAAAACCACAATATTTCCGCTGTGCTGATTCGCCACCAGCAAAAATTTTCCGTCAGCTGTCAGTGCAAAATTTCTTGGCCATTCGCCCTGGGTTGATACTGTTGTGATAAATTCCAGCTGCTTTGTTATCGGATTCACTTTAAAAACTGCGATTGAGTTGTGGCCTCTGTTGGAACCGTAAACGTATTGTCCGTTGGCAGAAACATGAATGTCTGCACAATAACTTGTTCCCGAAAAATTTTCCGGCAGTGTGGAAATTGTCTGTAGAACCTCCCGGTTACCACCTTTCTTGTCTGTTACACATATGGTTGAGTTTAGTTCGTTAATCACATAAATAACATCAGCCTGCGGATGGAAAGCAAAATGCCGCGGACCCGAGCCGGGAGGAAGTTTTACAAAAGGCTGTCTGGCAGGAACCAGTTTGTCTTTTTTCAAATCGAAAATATTGAGTTGGTCTGTTCCCAAATCGGCACTCAATACCTGCCTGCCGTTTTTCGGGAATTTTATGGCATGGGCATGAGGGGCTTTTTGCCGTGGTGTTGCGCCAGCGCCTTTGTTCACAATTGTTGAGCTTGCCGGAGCGATTTTTCCGTCTGATTCGATTTTGTATAACGATGTTGTACCGCCGCCGTAGGTTGCTATAGCTGCGAAATTTCCGTCGGGCGAAATATCAATATGGCAGGGGTCTGACCCGTTTGATATCTGTTTATTCAGGAATTTCAGCTCACCATTTTTTTCAATCTGGTACGCCTGAAGAAATCCGCCGGATTGTTCAATGGTTTCCGAAGGGCGGGTTACTGCGTAAAGAAAACGCCGGTTTGGTGAGATTTTCAGAAAATTGGGATTGTCTATTCCTTTGAAGGTGTTTATCAGTTCAATTTCTCCTGTTGAATGATCGAAACTGCAAAGATAAATGCCCTCTGCACCTTCAGATGTAAACGTTCCCACATAAAATTTGTCCGTTTTAAATGTTTGGCCATAACATTGAAAGAACAGTAAAAGAGCAATTATTCCGGCTGGTATTTTTTTAAACATGGGTTAAATTTTT
>CAZCPH010000326.1:0-643 GCA_964500105.1 uncultured Mariniphaga sp.
CCCACCACAAACGTAACAGAGTAGGTGAGGACCAGAATCAGCAAATCCACACCCGTAAACGATTCGTTGAACAGTGCGCCGGATTCCAGTGGAGGCAATGCAGCTGCATGAGGCGTACGCGTTGCAAAAAAGATCAGTGCAGCCAGACCGGCAATAATGAGCACCGACTGGAGTGTGTCGGTTTTCAGAATGCTCACCTGGCCACCAAAAAGTGTGTAGAGAATGAAAACCATTCCCGCCAAAACTGCAGCGGCAGAATAGCCAATGATTTCCAGTCCGGCAAGGATTTTGGCCGCAGCAATAATCTGCGCCCCTACAACGCCAAGCCACGCCAGCGGAACAACAACCGAAGAGATAATCCGTGCCCGTTCGCCAAAAAAGTGGCCCAGCAAACCGGGCAGGGTGAACTTTCCGTAACGGCTCACATATTTTGCCAGCGGCGCCAGCACAAACAACCCGAACGATGCACAAAAGAGAAACCACAGGGCAGCCCATCCCACATTCTGGCTCAGTTCAATGGTTCCCAGAATGGCTGAACCACCCAGAATAGTGGCCAGTAAGCTTCCTGAAACAGGAATCAGTTTTGCATTTTTTCCAGCCACGTAGTAATCTGATGGTGTTTTTATTTTGAACCAGGAATAAA
>CAZCPH010000326.1:653-4302 GCA_964500105.1 uncultured Mariniphaga sp.
CCCAGCAGCAAAACAAATACAAAATAGACGGCCACAAAAACAACCGGGTTGTCCATCGACACAAATTCTCTCAGATTCATGACGCCAAATATCGGAAAATCTCATGCAATATTGTATTTTCGCTAAGTTTTTTAAAAAATGTTCTTATATGAAAAGATTGATTTTAAACCTTTTGGTGGTTTTGTTATTTTTGTCAGCATGTAGTAAAAAGGAGCGAATCGCTCCGCCAAAAGCAAATAAAATACCCATGGAATTAACGATACACGGACATACCCGCGTGGATAATTATTACTGGTTGCGCGAACGCGATAACCCGGAAGTGATTGAATTTCTGGAAGCTGAGAATGAGTACAAGGAAAAAGTATTGGCGCACACCGAGCCGCTTCAGGAAAAACTTTTCGAAGAAATTAAATCGAAAATCAAGCAGGAAGACGAATCGGTTCCGTATAAAAAGAACGGTTACTGGTATTACAGTCGTACGCTTCCCGAAACCGAGTATTTTCTGGTTTGCCGCAAAAAAGGTTCGCTGGATGCCGAAGAGGAAATCTTGCTCGATGTGAACCAAATGGCCGAAGGATACGAATATTACCAGTTGGGAGGAACTGCTGTGAGTCCCGATAACAAACTGCTGGCATACAGTGTGGATACCGTTAGCCGCAGAAAATACACCATCTTTTTTAAAAACCTGGAAACCGGCGAATTGCTGGAAGATAATATTCCCCTGACTTCAGGCAGTATTGTGTGGGCCAACGACAACAAAACGGTTTATTATGTACTGAAAGACGACACAACATTGCGTTCCGAACGCATTATGAAGCACACGCTGGGAACGCCGTTTGAGGAAGATGAAGAGGTTTTTTATGAAGAAGACGAAACTTTTTCGGTGTTCATATACAAAACCAAATCGGAGGAATACCTGATTATCGGAAGCGAAAGCACGCTCACTTCGGAATACCGGTTTTTGGATGCGAACAATCCCGGCGGAGAATTTAAAATCATCCAGCCCCGTATTCGCGGACTGGAATATTCGGTGGAACATTTTGGCAACGATTTTTACATCCGGACCAACCTCGATGCGCTCAACTTTAAACTGGTAAAAGCACCTGTTTCTGCCACGGAAAAGGAAAACTGGCAGGAAGTTATTTCCCATCGCGACGATGTTTACTTTGCCGACTTCGAAATTCTGAAGGATTACCTCGTGGTTTCGGAACGGAAAGAGGGACTCACGCATTTGCGCGTGATGCCGTGGAGTGGTGCAAATGAATATTATATTGATTTTGAGGAAGATATCTATACCGTTCAGGGTGGGGTGAATCTCGATTTCGATACCGAAATTTTCCGGTTTAACTACACTTCGCTAACCACACCCAACTCTGTTTTTGACTTCAATCTGAAAACCAAAGAACGCACTTTACTGAAAGAGGAAGAAGTTCTGGGTGGTTTCGACAAAACCAATTATGAAACCAAACGTATTTTTGCCACTGCCGGCGATGGTACAAAAATTCCCATGTCGCTGGTTTACCGGAAAGGTATGCAGAAAAACGGAGATAACCCGGCATTGATTTACGGCTACGGTTCTTACGGTTACACCATGGACCCCACGTTCCGGCTTTCCATTTTGCCGCTTCTCGACCGTGGTTTTGTGTATGCCATTGCCCATATCCGCGGCGGACAGATAAACGGCCGTGAATGGTACGAGAACGGCAAATTGCTGAACAAGATGAACACCTTCACCGATTTCAACGATTGTGCGCAACACCTTATTAAAGAAGGTTATACAAGCGATGAAAAACTGTTTGCCAAAGGGGGAAGCGCCGGCGGTTTACTCATGGGCGCCTGTATGAACATGCGGCCCGACCTGTACAAAGGGATGATTGCCAACGTGCCGTTTGTGGATGTGGTAACCACCATGCTCGACGAAACCATTCCGCTCACCACCAGTGAGTATGACGAATGGGGCAATCCAAACGACGAAAAATACTACCATTATATGCTTTCCTATTCGCCTTACGACAATGTTGAAGCCAAAGATTATCCGGCACTGCTGGTTACCACCGGTTTTCACGATTCACAGGTACAGTACTGGGAACCTGCCAAGTGGGTGGCCAAACTCCGCGAGCTGAAGACCGACGACAATCCGCTCATCTTTCACATCAATATGGATTACGGACATGGTGGTGCATCGGGTCGCTTTCAGTGGATTAAGGATGCAGCGCTGGAATATGCTTTTATGTTTGATTTGCTGGGGATAGAATAATTCCTTCAATTTTCTGTTGCAGAACATCACCATTGGAACCGAAAAATAATTAAATTTGCGCATGCCGTGTTCGTACACGGAAAAATAAACCGTAGCAAAAACAAACTTAAAATGATTAATTATGAATAAGATTCTCTTTTTCTTTCTGGCAGTTTTGGTTCTGAATGGATGCAACAGTGCGCCTGATGATGGTTGGACTGATTTGTTTAATGGTAAAGATTTAACCGGTTGGAAGCAACTAAACGGAGAGGCCATTTACGAAGCTATCGACGGCGAAATTGTGGGTACCACAGTGGCCAACACACCCAACTCGTTTTTATGCACCGAACAGGAATACGGCGATTTTGTGCTGGAACTCGAAATGTTACTGGTGGATGATTTCAATTCCGGAATGCAGTTCCGCAGCCAAAGTTTACCTGATTATAATAATGGTCGGGTGCATGGCTATCAATGCGAGGTGGATCCTTCCGATCGTGGCTGGAGCGCCGGCATATACGACGAAGCCCGCCGTGGCTGGTTGTACCCTGTGGATTTAAACCCCGATGCAAAATCTGCGTTTAAACACGGCGAGTGGAATCACTACCGTATTGAATGCATCGGGCCTTCAATCAAAACCTGGCTCAACGGTGTTCCCGTTTCCCATCTCCTCGACGATATGACGCCAAAAGGTTTTATTGCTTTGCAGGTTCATTCCATTCGTGACGAAGCGATGGCAAACCGTCAAATCAAATGGCGCAACATTCGCATTAAAACCGAAAATCTGGAACCTTCACCCAACGAAGGTATTTATGTGGTAAATATGCTGCCCAACAACCTCAGCGATGCTGAAAAGGAACAGGGTTATAAACTGCTGTTTGACGGACAGTCTGCAGATAATTTCAAAAGTGTTGACGGTGACGAATTTCCGGCAGAAGGCTGGCAGGTAAAAGACGGATTATTAACTGTACTGCCCGGTGGCGAAGGTGGAAGCATCATCACAAAAGAGGAGTTCGGCCCGTTTGAATTGAAATTTGATTTTATGTTTACCGAAGGTGCAAACAGCGGCGTAAAATATGGCCTTGGAAACAACGGGCATTCAGTAGGTCTCGAATATCAGATTCTGGACGATGAAAACCATCCCGATGCCAAAAACGGTATTGAAGGTAACCGCACACTTGCTTCGTTATATGATTTAATTCCTGCCAAAAAAGAGGGCCGTTTTATCAACGGTCCAGGGGAATGGAACCGTGGTCGCATTGTGCTTTACCCCGACAACAGAGCCGAACACTGGCTGAACGGTCGCAAAGTGGTGGAATTTACCCGTGGAAGTGAAGAATTTAAAGAATTGGTTGCAGGTAGTAAATTTGCTGAAATGGAAGGTTTTGGCATGGCTGAAAGAGGTCCGATACATAT